>CANJJP010000182.1 GCA_947474485.1 Bacteroidota bacterium
ATCTCTGCACTTAACGGTTGCGAAATGTGTGTAAACGCTCACGAAGATTCATTAATGAAATTAGGAACTTCTCAAGCCCGCGTTTACGATGCGATTCGTTTAGCTGCGAACTTCAAGGGATTAACTGTATTCTTTAATTAAATAAAAAGTCCGTCGTTTAACGACGGACTTTTTTTACTCTTCTTTATTATAATAAAGCGTGTAAAAATTCATTCCTTTTTCATCATCAAATCCCTTCTTAATAAAGTCGTGGCGACCATGAACATAGATGTGGAAATTTTTATCAAGCTTTACAACTGATTTTAAGAATTTTTGATTTTTCTTCACTGCTGTTTGTGAAATATCAAACTCTTCAATATCGTTTAAGTGATTATCAGCATTGTATTGCTCCTTGTATTCTCTAAAGGCAGAAACCAATTCAGGCGCGGCCATTACTTCATTTTCAAATTCTTTAATATTGAATTTATCTTTTTCTTTAAAGTAATTTAAAGAACGATTCATTACCAACATTTGGTCAGGACGCTCTACATTGTTTTCTTCAGTCAATACCTCTTTACAAAAACTTGTTGCAGTATTCAGCATTTGCTGTGTATGGTAAAAACGTTCTTCACGCATTTTAAGATTTAAAAAATCTTCTGTCCAATACAAAGCTGCTTCAGCAATACGGTGGCTATTATCAACCACACTAATTTTATATCCTTGTTCTCTTTCTGTGTTAAAAATCAAACAGCCTTTGTCTAATTTGTTGATATTGATTCCGTTTTCGGTTTCAATTTCAAACTCATCCAGGTGTTGAAATACTTTTAAATACGTTTCTTTATTTTCTGATTTAAAAATTCCGATTGCATCGCATAATTCTCCGTCAACTGTAAGGTCCTTAAAATAAGCCATGTAAAACTCACCACCTTTTAATTTTGGGTGATTACTTTGGTCGTATAAATGTTGTGCAATTTTTACGGAATGTTTGAAGAATAATTCTCTATTATCAAATACTTCACTCACATAAGAATGTACGTCGTTTATCTTAATGGCATCGCTTTTTCCGAATTGGTAGTAAACATCGGTCTTAAAAGGTGTTAAAAAGAAATTTACTAAGGTTTCTTTTACAAACTCTTCCTTACATTTGAATAGTTGCTTTGAAAAGCTTGCTTCCTCGCCGTTTCCTTTGTTTCCAATGTAATGAACTGCTAATAAATCAAGTTCTGCTCTTTTATATTCTATCATGGCACAAATTATGCTATTGTTAGGTACGAAAATAGTCCTATTAGCGGAATGTGAAAGGAAATGATTTCAACAAAATGGGATAAATGGTGAATAATTAATGTGGAATAGGTAGGAATAAAAGGACTTTGTGTACATTTATAAAAGATTATTTGATATGGGTATGATGAAGAATAAGTTCGTGAAAGCTGTTTTAATAACAGTAACTTTTGGTTTATTATCGTTTACGATTGCCAAATTTAGTATTGAAAAAAATCAAATTGTTTTAGATATTGTAATGAGTGGTTTAAATAACGCGCATTACAGTCCGCAAACGGTTGACGATAAATTTTCAGAAAAATTATTCGATTACTATATTAAGCGTTTAGACTACAGCAAAAAATTCTTGTTGCAATCGGATATTGACCAATTGGCAAAATACAAAACGCAAATTGATGATCAGATCAATGATGGCACTTTTCAGTTTTTCGAATTATCGAATGAAATAATTACGCGCAGAATTGAAGAGAAGGAAACTTGGTATAAAGAAATTCTGTCTAAACCATTTGATTATACCATTGATGAAGAATACGAAACGGATGGCGACAAAACAAAATTTGCAGCAACAGAATCTCAATTAAAGGCTGACTGGGCAAGGTATTTAAAGTATCAAGCATTGTTTAGAATGAATGATATGTTGGATGACCAGGAAAAAATTAAAGCAGCAAAAGATACAACAGCAAAAGTTTTGCCTTTTGATTCATTAGAAGTAAGTGCTCGTAAAAAAGTATTGAAACTTACAGATGATTGGTTTAAGCGTTTAAAAAAATTCAATAAAAAAGATCGTTTTGCAAGTTATGTAAATGCAATTACTGCCATGTACGATCCACACACGGAATTTTTTCCCCCAAAGGACAAAAAGAAATTTGACCAAAGCATGAGCGGGCAAATGGAGGGAATTGGAGCTCGTTTACAAATGAAAGATGATTATATAAAAATTATGGAAATTGTTGTTGGAAGTCCAAGCTACAAACAAGGAGATTTAAAAGCAGGCGATTTAATTATTAAAGTTGCTCAAGGAGAGAAAGAGCCTGTGGATGTTGTTGGAATGGATATTGACGACGCTATTGAATTAATAAAGGGTAAAAAGGGAACGGAAGTTCGTTTAACTGTTAAGAAAACAGATGGAACAATTAAAGTAATTCCGATTGTGCGTGATGTAATTCAGTTAGATGAAACATTTGCTCACTCAGCAATTTTAGATAATGGTAAAAAGAGAGTTGGTTATATTAAGTTGCCTTCTTTTTATTCTGATTTTACACGTAATGGAGCACATCGTTGCGCTGCCGATGTAAAGACAGAAGTTGAAAAATTAAAGAAGGAAAATGTTGACGGAATTATTATCGACGTGCGCGATAATGGTGGTGGATCATTGCAAGAGGTGGTAACAATGGGTGGATTGTTTATTCCTAAAGGACCTATCGTACAGGTTCGCAAAAAGAATGGCGTTACCGAGGAATTAAAAGATTATGATGAGTCTCAAATTTATGATGGACCAATGGTTGTAATGGTAAATAGAAACTCTGCTTCGGCATCTGAAATTTTAGCTGCAGCATTGCAAGATTATAACCGCGCTGTAATTGTTGGTAGTCAATCATTCGGTAAGGGAACAGTTCAATCGTTTTTAGATTTGGATTCGTATTTGATGCCACAGTTTGATACAATTAAACCTTTGGGCTCAGTAAAAGTAACGATGCAAAAGTTTTATAGAATCAATGGTGGAACTACTCAATTAAGAGGAGTTGAGCCAGATATTACTTTACCTGACCCATATAGTATGATTGAGACAGGAGAAAAGGAATTGGATAACCCAATGCCATGGGACGAGATTAACAAAGCAAAATACATTTCGTTTACCAATATCAATTATTCTAAAATCAAGAAGAATAGTGATGAACGTGTGAAAAAATCAAAGTCTTTTCAATTAGTTGAACAAGAAGCGAAAGAAATTAAGGATAAGAAAGACGATTCTAAATACAATTTAAATTTAGAAAAGTTTAGAGCAGAAGCAAAACAATTAAAAGAACAAAACAAAAAATACGATGAACTTAATAACGAAGTAAAAGGTTTTGATGTTACTTTAATGAAAATGGATGTTGAAACAATGCAAGCCGATACAAACAAACTTACCCGCGAAAAAAACTGGGTGAAGGCTTTGAAGAAGGATTTGTATTTGCATGAAGCGAGTAATATAATTGGGGACATAAAATAGGAGGGCTTAGCCCTCCAATATTTCCTTCATCGCCCTAGCTTTCAACATACACTCTTCATATTCTTTCTCCGCATCACATTTAGCTGTAATAGCGCTGCCTACTGAGTAACTTAAATGTTTATTATTGGTATTATAAACGATGCTTCTAATTACAACATTAAAATCAAAATCTCCATTTGGCTCAATAAAACCAATGCTGCCTGAGTAAGCTCCTCTTCTAAAGTTTTCGTGTTCGTCTATTAATTGCATAGCTCTTATTTTTGGAGCGCCTGTCATAGAAGCAGGAGGGAATGTAGCTGCAAAAATAGTTTCTAAGTTCGTGTTTAATTTTAATTCGCACCTAATAGTAGAAACCATTTGATGCACTTGTTTGTATGTTTTTATGCTGAATAGTTCATTCACATTCACACTTCCTTTTGTTGCCAAGCGTGAAAGATCGTTGCGCGAAACATCAACAATCATTACATTTTCGTTGCGTTCTTTTTTGTTGTTGAAGAGTTCTTGTTTTATTTGTTCTTCTTCAGCTTCGCTATTGCCTCTTGCAGCAGTTCCTTTTATGGGTTGAGTAAGTAGTTTGTTTTCTTCTTTTTTTAGGAAACGCTCTGGACTCGAACAAATAATTACATTGTCTTTAAGCCTTGTATAGCAAGCAAAAGGAGCTTGTGATATTTTATTTAATTCTAAAAATAATTCATCGCAATCGGCTTCGGTGTTTTCATTATAAAAATCGATGCAATAATTTATTTCGTAAATATCGCCAAGTTGGATGTGTTGTTTTAAAGTTTTTACATTTTTAATGTATTCATCTCTATTTGTTCGTGCAATTAATGAAATGCTTTGTTTGGCTTTGCTTACGTACTGGATAGTTTTTATTTTATTTGCAATTATGTTTTCTTGCCCGGATTCATCTGCATTTATTTCAAGTGTAATGCCATCGTATTTAATTACTATTTCCGGAATGAAAAAAGTAGCATCATTCAAATTGTGAAAATTAGAGTGTTGCGATTGTAATTTTTCAAATTGATTTTTTGAGTCATAACTTACTAAACCAAATTTCCAGTTATTGTCATGGGAATCTGTTTCGTTTAGTGTAGAAAAAACTTGTTTAGCTCCAAAACCACAAATAATTTCATGTTCAGCTTCATGTTTGTTGGAGCAATGAATAGAAAAATACTCATAATTAGCTGAGAAGGAAACTAGTTTTTCAATAAGTTGCGAATGGGAAATGTTTAAATCAATTTTCATAGATTAAAACATATTATAGATTTTCGAAGCTTGTATTTTTTTGTACCAAGTTGGTGGTTTCACCTTAAAGCGATAACCAATAGTAAAGTTACCCGAATAAAATTTTGATGTAATATCTAATTGACCGCTGCTATAAACGTTTATATCGTTTAATGAGCTAAGCGTC
>CANJJP010000183.1 GCA_947474485.1 Bacteroidota bacterium
AATGAATTAAAACGATTTTATCTTTTAGTTGTTCTGATAAGCTTACAAAACTATCTTTCTGATCTTTTAATTTAAAATCAGGCGCTTTATCACCAACCATTAATGCTTTTGTACTTGTAATTGCAAACAACATGACAAACAAAAAAATTCCTTTTGTAAAATTCATTTTACTTATTTTTTAGAAGGTTCTTCTTTTTTTAAATACTTTTCTAATTCAGCATCTAAAGATGCTCCTCTTAAACTTCTTGCAACGATAATTCCTCTTGGATCTATTAACCAATTGGTAGGAATAGAATTAACTCCATATTTTGCAGCAGGCTCAGCAGACCAGCCTTTTAAATCACTAACGTGGTAAGGCCAGTTAAGTTTATCTTTCTCTATTGCTTTTTTCCAAGCTTCTTTGTTTTGATCTAAAGAAACGTTGAAAATTCTAAAGCCTTTTCCAAAATTGAATTTAGCGTCTTTGTATTTATTGTATGCGTTTACAACATTTGGATTTTCTCCTCTGCATGGTCCACACCAACTTGCCCAAAAATCTATCAATACATAATTTCCTCTCAATGAAGAAAGTTTTATTAATGAATCATTAGGGTTTTTAAATTCCAATTCGGGCGCACGTTGGCCAATACCCAATCCAATTGGAACATCATCTGGTGGTGTGTAGTCTTCACCCTTAGATGATTTTTTTGTTTTAGCTGTATTTGTTGTTGTTCCTTCCGAAGATTTACAAGCAACAAAACCAATTGTTCCTACTAATAGTATTGAAAATATAATTTGCTTCATGATTACTTTCTTATTATTTCTGCACCGATAGCATTTAAACGTGTATCGATGTGCTGATAACCTCTATCAATTTGGTTAATGTTAAAAATCGTACTCTTACCTTTTGCCGACATAGCAGCAATAAGCAATGATACGCCTGCACGAATATCAGGCGATGCCATTTGAATCGCTCTTAATTGTGTTTTACGATCCAATCCCATTACTACCGCACGATGTGGGTCAGATAAAATAATCTGTGCACCCATATCGATTAATTTATCAACGAAGAACAAACGACTCTCAAACATTTTTTGATGTATTAACACATTTCCTCTTGCTTGTGTTGCTGTAACTAAAATGATACTAATTAAGTCTGGTGTAAATCCAGGCCAAGGAGCATCTGCAACTGTTAGTATTGAACCATCAATAAATGTATCAATTTCATAATGGTCTTGTGCAGGAATGTATATATCATCTCCTTTTAATTCCATCATAATTCCTAGGCGTTGAAACACTCCAGGTATAACACCTAAATCAGGATATGAAACATTTTTGATTGTGATTTCTGATTGCGTCATGGCAGCTAAACCAATAAAAGAACCAATCTCAATCATATCAGGTAACAAACGATGTGTTGTTCCTCCAAGCGTTTCAACACCTTCTATCGTTAATAAGTTTGACCCTATACCTGATATTTTCGCGCCCATGCGATTCAACATTTTGCAAAGTTGTTGCAAGTATGGTTCGCAAGCTGCATTGTATATAGTTGTTGTCCCTTCTGCCAAAACAGCAGCCATTACAATGTTTGCAGTTCCTGTTACAGATGCTTCATCTAATAACATGTAAGCACCTTTTAACTTTTTAGCTTCTACTTTAAAAAATTCAGCTTCATCATCGTAATTAAATTCAGCACCTAAACTTTCAAAACCTAAGAAGTGAGTATCTACTCTTCTTCTTCCAATCTTATCTCCACCTGGCTTTGGCATATAAGCTCTTCCAAAGCGAGCCAACAATGGACCAACAATCATGATGGAACCTCTTAAGCTTCCGCCTTTCTTTTTAAATTCAGGTGAAATTAGATAGTCTACATTTACATCGTCTGCTTGAAAAGAATATTCTTCATGTCCTGTTTTCTCAACCTTTACACCAAGGTCTTTTAACAGGTCGATTAGTTTCATAATGTCAACAATCTCAGGGATGTTGCCAATCACAACATTTTCTTTAGTAAGTAAAACAGCGCAAAGAATTTGTAATGCCTCGTTTTTTGCGCCTTGTGGAATAATATCACCTTTTAAATGTTTACCGCCGGTTACTTCAAAAATCATAAATGCTTAATATTTTGGGTTTCTATTGTTATTATTGTTTTGATGCCTGTTTCTGTTGTTGTTATTCTTGTTCTTGTAATTGTTTTTGTTTCTATTGTTGTTATTATTGTGAACAGGAACACGTTTAACCAAATCACTTGCAGAACTTAATTTAGAGGCATCCTCTAATTTTAGGTCGCCTCCAGAAAGCTCTTCTAATTGTTTTAAAATAACACCATCATCCATTAAATCTTTTGAGTTCCAGGTGATGTATGATTTTTTTAGGTTATTAGCAATAATGCGCGTTAACTCATCTTTTTCAGGTCCTGCAGCATATTCTTTTGCTTTTGTAATGATGTTCTCAATGGTTTTACCATAATGCTTATATCTAATTTTCCCACTTGGATAACTTACCAACTGCGGCTTAGTATATAACGTTTCTGCGCTTGGTTTCGGATATGGAGAATCAACATCTAATTTAAATTCGGAAATAATAAATAAATGATCCCATAGTTTGTGCGTAAAATCCGCCACGTCACGTAAGTGAGGGTTTAAAGCCCCCATAACTTGAATGATAGCTTTTGCACATAAATTTCGTTCGTCTCTGTTTTCAATTGCACAACAATGATTTATCATATGTTGTATATTTCTGCCGTACTCAGGAATAATCATTTTAGGCAGTTGTGTGTTGTAATCCATTTTAGCTATGAAAATTAATATAAGCCTTAAAAATAGCATTTTTTTTTCATTTTTTTGATAGAAATCCACAATAATTTCACCATATTTGATTAAAAATTAAACTTCTTATTATGTTCGACCTAAAACAAACATTAGATGCTATTTCTTCAAAGTGGAAATACAAATTAGATGAATTAAGTCCTGGCGTTTACCGCATGGATGTTGCATTAAAAATTGATGATGATAATTGGCGTTATCAATTTGTGGATTTATCACAAATTGCCGACCGATATTTTGGTGAGCCAGCAGTTCTTTTAACTAGCCGCTGCGGCGAGTATTCAACTAAAGTTGATTTGTATTTACTTTTAAAAGAGGCTGGACTTAATAGTCAAAGTACTTTTACCGTAATCTCAGATAAACGTGAAAATGGAAGTCCATGTGAGACTATTATTTGCCAAGCTGCTATTCCGGTTGAATGTATTACAGCGGCCTTACTTGATAAAACGCTTTACGAAGTTGCTTTTAATGCTGATTTGGTTGAGGAAAAGTATTTCGGTGGCGACGGAAATTAGTAAGTTTTATAAATATACTAAAACAATATTCATTTGTGAATAGTACATTTGCATAAATGAAATTGGCTTACAGGAAATACGGAGAAGGACAACCATTGCTTATACTGCATGGTTTATTTGGGCAGAGTGATAATTGGAACACATTAGCGAAACGATTTGGTGATAATGGTTTCGAAGTTTATACAATCGATCAGCGTAACCATGGTTTATCTCCTCATAGTTCCGAATGGAATTATGATGCAATGGCAAGCGATGTTAGGGAGTTTATAGATGAACATCAACTGGAGCATCCAATTCTAATTGGTCATTCAATGGGTGGGAAAACAGCGATGACTTTTGCGTTAAATTATGATGGTATCTTAGATAAGTTAGTTGTGTCAGATATTGCACCCATTGCTTATCCTGCCCATCATAATGAAGTTATCAAGGCTTTAAAGTCGGTTAATTTTGATTTGTTAAAAACGCGCAAAGAAGCTGAAGAAGTTTTATCGCAATACATAAGTGATTTCGGCACGAAGCAGTTTTTATTGAAAAATATTTACTGGGAGCAAGGTGGAAATGAACGTATGAATTGGAGATTTAACTTAGCTGTAATTGCTGATGAATATTCGGAAATTATGAGTGAAGTTGTAAATAAATCGAGCAGAGTTAAGTCTTTGTTTGTGAAAGGAGAGAAATCAAATTATATTTCGAATGAAGATACTTATGAAATTAGCATTCGTTTTCCAAATTACGAATTAGTTACCATACCTAACAGCGGGCATTGGATACATGCTGAACAACCTGATTTGTTTTATAACGAAGTAATGAAATTTATCAAGTAAGTGAAAAATCTATTCTACATATCTATTTTAACTGCACTCGTTTTAATAACAAGTTGCACTAAAGATGTTGAAGTTGAATTGCCCGAATACAAACAATATTTAGTTGTTGAAGGAACAATAGAGCCTGGTCAAAAGCCACGTGTTTTTTTATCTTATACTATTCCCTATTTTGGAAGTGATAACGTAAATAACTTGGAAGATTTTGCTGTAAAAGGCGCAACTGTTATTGTTAGCGATGGAATAACTAAAGATACCTTAAAAGAATTATTGCCAAGTACTGGTTATTATTATCAGGCAATGAATATAACTGGGCAAGTTGGAAGAGACTATTTTTTAACCATTATACTAAATGGAAAAACCTACACTTCACAAACAAAATTATACAATCCTGTTTCATTAGATAGTTTATGGAATAAACATGAAGGAAACGATTCCTTAGGATTTGTGTGGGCACGATTGCCAGAACCTGCAGGCTTAGGCGACGGATATCGTTGGTATGCAAAACGTATAGGAAAAGACAATGATTTTATTGCTCCCTTTGGAAGTAGTTTTGAAGATAAATTTATTGATGGTAAAACATTTGATTTTGCTTACGACAGGGGAATAGCAGAAAACTCAGAAGCAACAGATGATAATAATATTGAGCGGGGCTATTTTAAAAATGGTGATGTGATAGTTGTAAAATTTTGCCACATTGGAATTAAAGAATATAAGTTCCTACGCTCTCGCGATGCTAGT
>CANJJP010000184.1 GCA_947474485.1 Bacteroidota bacterium
AGTACAATGCCGCATTAAAGGCATTTGACTCCTATTCATCAATTTCAAAAAATCAAAACACCTTAGTTGGTATTGATGCGAAATTTTACGCTGCAGCCTCTGCTATTGAACTGTTTCATAAGGATGGCGAGTGGAGAATGAAACAATTTATTTTAAATCATCCTGAAAGTAATAAAGTTAAACAAGGTTATTTTTATTTAGGGAAATCAAATTTTAGGAAAAAGAAATATCCTGAAACAATCGAATATTTGGAGCAAGTTGATGTATTTGATTTAAGCAAAGACGATTTAGCTGAATTATATTTTAAACGTGGCTACAGCTATTTAGAAAATGGTAAAAAAGACAAAGCTAAAGCAGATTTGTATGAGATTAAGGATGTAGATAACAAATACGCACATCCTGCAAACTACTACTACTCGCACATCTCTTATATAGAGCAGAGTTATGAAACAGCACTGGAAGGATTTACTCGTTTATTGAATAATGAAACTTTTGGCTCGGTTGTACCTTACTATATAGCGCAGATCTATTTTAACCAAGCAAAGTATGAACAAGTAATTAAAGTTGCCCCGCCTTTGTTAAACGATTCTAACTACGTTCAAAAGAAGGATGAGATTAACAGAATTATTGGTGAATCGTATTTTAAATTAAAACAGTATGCAAAAGCAATTCCGTATTTAAAAATGCGCGGAGCAAGCACTGCTGAGGATAATTATCAATTAGGTTTTGCCTACTATCAAATAAATGATTGCACAAGTGCTGTTAACTATTTTGAAAAGGCTACAGCTAATAATGATTCATTAGCGCAAAATGCATTTTATCATTCGGCAGGATGTTATTTAAAAATGAATGAGAAAACAAAGGCAAGAAGCTCTTTCTTTAATGCGCAAAACCTCTCTTTTGATAAAACAATTGTTGAAGAGTCGATGTTCAACTTTGCCGTGTTAAGCTACGAACAAGGTTTTAGCCCGTATAACGAAGCAATTACTGCATTTGGAAAATACATTGCTGCTTATCCGAACTCAATACGCAAGGATGAAGCTTATAATTATTTGGTAAATTGTTTTTATTCAACTAAAAATTATACAGAGGCGATTAAGACGATTGATAAAATAAAGAACCCTGATATTAAGTTAAAAACTGCTTATCAAAAAATGGTTTATTTTAAAGGGGTTGAGTTTTATAACAATATTGATTTAGATTCGGCACGTAAATATTTTACCAAAGCAATTCAATTAAATACAGATGCATCTGTTACAGCGCAAGCAGCTTATTGGAATGCTGAAATACATTATCAAAAACGTGAGTACAACAAAGCATTAGAAAGTTACAAAGCATTTCAATTGCTGCCAGGTTCTTATAGTTTAAAAGAATACGATATTGCTAATTACAATGTTGGATATTGTTACTTTCAATTAAAGGGCACAGAAAATTATAAAAACGCAAATATCTCATTTAGAAAATATTTAACCTCTAAAAACACTGATGACGCATTGAAAGTGGCAGATGCTAATGTGCGCACTGGTGATTGTTATTATGTAGATAAAGTATTTGCAAGTGCTGCTGAGTATTATGAAACAGCAATTGCATTAAATAAAATTGATGTTGATTATTCGATTTACCAAAAAGCAATGTGCGATGGTTTATTAAAAAACTATCAGGAGAAAGTAAACGACTTAAAAATGTTGGAAACGAATTATCCGAATTCGGTTTACATGTCGTCGGTTACGTTTGAAATTGCTGAATCATACAAAGCAATGAAAAGTGATGAAAATGCTGTTGCTTATTATAAAAAGACATTAGAAAAATATCCTAATTCAAGTAAAACAAATGCTTGTATTATTTCGATTGGTTTAATTTACTACAATGCAAAGCAAGATGAAAAAGCGTTTGAGTACTTTGATCAGATTGTAAAGAAAGATGCAAAATCGGATGATGCGCAAAGTGTTTTGCCATATATAAAAGAGATTTTTAAAGCTAAGAATGACCCTCAAGCATTAGAGGAATACTTTGCAGCTATTGGTAGCTCAGTTAGTGCAAATGAGTTAGACGTTCAATATTTTGAAAAAGCGCGTAAGTATTATTACGATGATAAAAACTGCGACGCAGCTTTTCCAGAGATGCAAAAGTATATTTCAAAATTCCCTACTGGTAAATATATTTTAGAAGCGAATTTCTGTATGGCTGAATGTGCCTACAGCAAAGAGAATTATACTGAATCAGTAAAAGGCTATGAATTTGTAATTTCTAAACCTCGTAGTTTGTTTTCAGAAATTTCATTGCAAAAAGCATCATTCATTTATTATAGAGATAAAAAATACGAGCAAGCACTTCCTTTATATTTAAAACTGCAAGAATTTGCTGAATCGGGGCAAAACAAATTAGCTGGAAGACTAGGGTCAATGCGCTCAGCATTCTACTTAAAGAAATACGATGTAGCAGTGGACGAAGCAGTGAAAGTATTGAATACAGATAAAATTACTTCACAGCAAACAGTGGAGGCAAAGAGCATCAGAGCAAAATCATTATGCGAAACAAATCGTAAAGATGAAGCGGTTGCAGATTTAAAATACTTAACTAAAAACGCAAAAAGCGAATTGGGTGCAGAAGCTTATTTTATGCTTGCTGATATTCAGTATAATAAAAAAGAATACAAGGAAGTTGAGAAAACGGTAAATAGTTTGTTTAATTATCCTTACACAACAGCATATTGGAGCACAAAGGCAATGTTGTTGATGGCAGATTTATATTTAGATAAAAATGAGGAGCAAAATGCTGAAGCGGTTTTACAAACTGTAATTGATAACACAGATAACGAAGAGTTTAAAAAACAAGCGGAGGAAAAACTACAAGCATTAAAAGACAAACAAAACTTACGTTTAGCCACTCCAGTGCAAGAAAATATGAAAGTGGAGTTTGAAAACAAAACGGGTGGAGTTGAGTTGTTTGAGACAAAACCTGCTGTAAATGATTCTACGAACTTAAACGTACAACCTAACTAAGATGAAGCAATTAATAAAAAATAGATTATTTGTATCTGTGGCAGCATTGTTTATGGTGGTTGCTGCATGCGCACAAACAGGCGTTGATGGAATTAACGTGGATGTAAAAAGTGATTTCGATGCTAAAATTAAAGATGCAGTTAAACAAAGCGACTTGCCTAATATTTTAGATACGGTAAAGCCTTTAAAAGATAAACCACTTGCTATATTGCCTCGCGTTATCGAAACACAATTTAAAACCCAAACCATACAACCTGCAAAAATGGTAAACGAGCCATTGTCTAAATTGTATTCCAGTTTAATTAAAGCAGGTTTTGGAAATTACACAACACCTTATGGCGAAATATGGGTAAATAATTTACGTTCGAAGGAATATGCTTATGGATTTCATTATAAACATCTATCATCTCGTTATACTGCGGAGAATAAAGGATTTGCAGCTTTTAGCGATAACGATGTAAATTTATATGCTAAGAAATTTTATAAAAAGCATGTTTTGAGCGGTGATTTAAATTATTACCGCAATGTTTCTCATTTTTATGGTTATCCAGATTCCTTGATTGCGAAGAATGATGAAACAACAACTTTTACTAAGCAACGCTTTAATACTTTTGAAGGTAAGCTAAACCTTAAGAGTTTTTATAACGACTCAAATAAAATCAATCATGATATTAATTTGAATTTCTATAATATCACGGATAAATTTGAAACTTCAGAAAATAATATCATGGCAAATGGAACACTTAATTTCTTTGTAAATAAGGAGAAATTGAATGTGTATGTTGCAACCGATTATTACAACACAAAAAGTAAAACGGATACCGTTAATGATTTTATTTTCCGCTTAAACCCATACTTCGAAGCGGGTGGAAAAAAATGGCATGTTGATTTAGGCTTGAATGTGTCTATTGATAAGTTCTCTGACACCACAGCTAAATTTTATTTCTCACCTAAATTAAATGTGCATTATAATATTTATAACAACTTCGTAATTCCATACGCTGGTTTAGGTGGTGGATTAGAGAAAAATTCATTTAGAAGTTTATCTACCATCAATCCTTTTATTAATTCAACTCCTGGTTATGCAAATACATTTAATGTGTTTACTGCCTTTGGTGGTTTAAGAGGTGTGTTGAGTTCTAAAACTTCTTACGATGCTAAAGTATCATATGGAAAGTACAAAAACATGGCTTTCTTCTTAATTAATTATGATGATTTCTTAAGTAATAAATTTAACGTTGTTTACAACGATGCAAGTATGTTGCAGGTAAACGGACAGTTGAAATATCAACTAAAAGAAAAAATAAACATCATAGCTAAAGGAAACTATTATAGCTATGGTGTTGACAGCAACTCGTATGCTTGGCATCGCCCTGATTTTGATATAACTTTATCAGGTATTTATAATCTAAAGAGTAAAATTGTTGTAAAGGCTGACTTATTCTACATAGCTAAACAATGGTCGCAACAACGTGTTTCTGAGAATGGTATTACATCATTAAAAGCTGTTCAGTTAAAAGGAATTGCTGATATTAATTTAGGTGCAGAATACAGATACAGCAAAATGCTTTCTTTCTTTGTAAACTTCAACAACATAGGAAACGTTCGCTACTATCGTTGGGACAGATATCCAACGCAACGCTTTAACGCAATGATAGGATTGACTTTTGTGCCGTTTTAATTGTTTTTCAACACCTCAAACGCTTTTGCAAAAGCCGCAATTGTTTTTTCTATATCATGTTGTGTGTGTGCTTCACCAATAAAACCTACTTCATATCCTGAAGGACCTAAGTAAACTCCGTTTTCGAGCAATGTTGCATGTAGTAAACGGAAATATTTCATACTATCTCCATCAATTGCTTC
>CANJJP010000185.1 GCA_947474485.1 Bacteroidota bacterium
ATGAAAGGCATTAAGAAAGAAAATTTACCAAGTAAAGTATGTGGAATTTGCAGAAAGCCATTTTCATGGAGAAAAAAGTGGGAGAAAAATTGGGATAGTGTTATCTATTGCAGCGATAGATGCAGAACTACAAAAAAGAACAAATGAAAAATAATCAAACACTACGTCTCATTTTAGGCGATCAATTAAACAGTCAACATTCTTGGTATAAAT
This sequence comes from Bacteroidota bacterium, assembly GCA_947474485.1. Lineage (GTDB taxonomy): Bacteria > Bacteroidota > Bacteroidia > B-17B0 > Aurantibacillaceae > JADJDM01. Next base: position 214 of record CANJJP010000185.1, read on the forward strand.
CTGTGGATGCAAATGTTAGCTATTTACTTATGGAAATAAGAAGCGAAACTGATTATGCTAATCACCATATTCAAAAAATAATTGGATTCTTTGCTGCCATGCGTACGTTTGCAAATGAACTGAGCAAGAAAAAACACAAGGTTATCTATTACAAAATAACTGATAAAAACAACAAACAAAGTTTTGAAAAAAACATTCTTAACTTAATTAAAGAAAATAATTACGCTCATTTCGAATACCAATTGCCGGATGAATATAGAGTAGATCAACTATTAAAGAAATTAATAAATAAACTCACTATTACCCATTCAGTTTGTGATACCGAACATTTTTTAAGCACACGCGATGAATTAGGGACTTTTTTTAAGGGCAAAAAAACATTCTTAATGGAAAGCTTTTATCGTAACATGCGAAAAAAGCATAACGTATTAATGAATGATGACAAGCCCCTAACAGGACAATGGAATTACGATGGAGATAACCGAAAAAAACTTCCTGCAAACCACAAACCAATTGCTCCACTTTTATTTAATAATAATGTTAGCGAAATAGTAAACGAACTAGCTTTAACAAATGTAAAATCTATTGGAAATATTATTCCATCACAATTTATTTGGCCAATTAATCGAAAACAATCCTTAGAATTACTAGGGTTTTTTGTTAGTGAGTGTTTGCCGCTTTTTGGTACTTATCAAGATGCAATGATGCCGAATGAATGGTCAATATATCATTCACGCATTTCGTTTTCATTAAACACAAAAATGTTATCTCCATTGGAGGTTATTAATGCTGCAATTAATGAATGGGAGAAAAGGCAAAATGAAATTGAATACAATCAGCTAGAAGGATTTGTTCGTCAAATACTTGGTTGGCGTGAGTACATGCGGGGAATTTACTGGAACAAAATGCCTGAATACGCAACGTTAAACTATTTAGAGCATACCGAAAAACTACCTGAATGGTATTGGACAGGTAATACAAAAATGAATTGTTTAAAGCATAGTATAAAACAATCATTAGATTTTGCATACGCACATCACATTCAACGCTTAATGATAACGGGAAACTTTGCTTTATTAGCAGGAGTAAATCCTGAAGAAGTGGACGCTTGGTATTTAGGAATTTATATTGATGCATTGGATTGGGTAGAAATAACAAACACGCGAGGCATGAGTCAATTTGCAGATGGCGGCATAGTAGGAACAAAACCTTATGTAAGTTCTGCTGCATACATAGATAAGATGAGTCATTATTGTGGTTCATGTTATTATAGCAAAGCAAAAAAAACAGGAGATAAGGCTTGTCCATTTAATAGTTTGTATTGGAATTTTTATGACAAACATGAAAGTAAATTAAGTAAGAATCCGCGTATAGGAATGATGTATAATGTTTGGAGAAGAATGGAGCCTGTGCAAAAGGCAGCTCTATTAGAACAAGCAAGCGTCTACTTACAAAACATAAATAATTTATAACATGAAAACGGCAATTGTTTGGTTTAAAACGGATTTAAGATTGCATGATAATGAAACATTAATTAGAGCAATTGAAAACTGCGAGCAAATTATTCCAGTGTATTGTTTTGATGAAGCACATTACAAAACAACTAGATTTGGTTTTAAAAAAACAGGAGCTATAAGAACTCAATTCCTTTTACAATCTTTAAAAGACCTAGATGAAAATTTACGAAAAATAGGCTCAAGACTTTTGCTCGTGAAAGGAAACCCAGCTGAAGAACTGCGCAAATTAGTTATTGAATACAAAGCAACTAAAATCTATGCTAAAAAAGAAGTTGCAATTGAAGAGCTAACAACTCAAAAAGAAGTGGAAGAAAGAGTATGGCCCTTAAATTGTTCATTCGAAGTTTTCAGCACAAGTACCCTATATCATGCTCAAAACTTACCATTTTCGATAAAAGATATTCCAGATACATTCACAAATTTTAGACGTAAAGTAGAAAAAGAATCAGAAATTAGGAATGTTTTTCCTACGCCTAAATCTATTAAATCACCCGCAATTAAATCTTTGGCATTACCTTCCCTTTCTGAATTAAATCTAAACGATATAAAAATTGATAGTCGCGCCGCATGTGATTTTACTGGAGGCGAAAGTAATGCTCAAAAACGTTTGAATTACTATTTTGATGAAAGTAAATTAGTTTCTAATTATAAAGAAACACGCAATCAGTTGATTGGAGGCGATTATTCGTCCAAGTTTTCTGCTTGGTTGGCATTAGGATGTTTATCGCCAAGACAGATTTACCATTCATTAAAACTATACGAAGAAAAAAACGGGGCAAATGATTCAACCTATTGGTTAGTTTTTGAATTATTGTGGAGAGACTACTTTCGCTTTATGATGAAAAAACATAAAGAAAAATTCTTTTTTAAAAACGGAATTAAAAATAACGAAACTAAAATTGTAGCGCACAATCAAGAAGTTCTAGTGAAATGGATAAATGGTGAAACGGGAGTTGATTTTGTGGATGCAAATATGAAAGAATTAAAGCTAACGGGTTTTATGAGTAATAGAGGGAGGCAAAACGTAGCAAGTTATTTGTGCAACGATTTAAATTTAGATTGGAGATACGGCGCAGCTTATTTTGAAGAGCAATTGATCGACTATGATGTATGCAGCAATTGGGGCAACTGGGCATATATTGCTGGCGTTGGAAACGACCCAAGGAAAGACAGATATTTCAATATTGAAAAGCAAGCTAATCAATATGATGCAGATAAAAAATACAGGCTATTGTGGAATACATAACAAATTATTTCAATTCTAATTTCATCATAATATCCGTTTGTTCATCCTCGCCTAACTTAAAGATGTGCTTATCAAACTCAATAAAACCATTTTTCTTATAAAAACGAATTGCTCTCGGGTTTTCTACCCACACACCTAACCAAATATAATCTGCATTTTTATCTCGAGCAATATTAATCGCCTTTTCATACAACTGTTGTCCAATGTTTTTACCATGAAAATCTTTTAAGACATAAATCCTCTCAATTTCAATAGACTTATTATTCTTCAATTCAGTTTGAGCAATTCCAAAATTAAGCTTCAAATAACCGATTACCTTGTCTTCGAGCGCTGCAAAATATTGTTCTGAATTCTCATTTTTAAGTTCAATACTTAAATTCTTTATTGAGAAATTTTCTTGCAAATACTTTGTCATGTTTTCTTCGGTGTTTAAAGCCGAATATGTTTCGAAAAATGTTTGTCTTGAAATTTTTTGTAATTGGTCAAGGTCGTTAATTGTAACTTTACTTATTTCAATTGTCTCCATAAAAACTTAACATTGAATATTTGAGTTAACAAAGGTAAAAAAAGCAAGCCAACTGATTTGTTTTTTTCTTATTAAGCATTGCTGTTATTTTTCAAACACTGACGCGATTTTCGCCTAGTTTTTCGCATATTTGAAGTTTACAATTAAAACACTCTAATTTCCTAATGGATTCGGTTTCACATATTATTATTGGCGCTGCAATTGGCGAAACATTCCTCGGAAAAAAAATAGGACGATGGGGAATGCTATTAGGAGCCATTGCCAAAAGCGCCCCCGATTTTGATTTGTTTTATACTGGATTGGACGACCCACGAGCATACATGTGTGAGCATCGTGGGCATACACATTCTTTATTTGTTGAAGCACTTTATGCAATACCTATAGCATGGTTTTTAGTTAAGCTTTTTAAACAAAAAGTTTCATTTCCACGAATGCTAGTTTTTATGCTTACTTGTTTATGGGGCCATTCTCTGCTTGATTGGTGCACTAATTTTGGCACACAGCTTTTGCTTCCTTTTAGCAGTGAAAATTATTCGTTAAACACCCTTGCCATTGTTGACCTATTATTTACGCTACCAATGTTAGTACTAATAATCATTGCTGTCTTTTATAAAAAGAATGAGGCGCGAAGATTAAAACTCGCAAAAGCCACTTTAGTTTATTGCTTCATTTATTTAGGAATTACTTTTTTTAATAAAGCACAAGCAGAAAATCTTGTTCAGGATTCGATTGCTAAGAATAATATCCCTGTAAAATCTCACATGACAAATCCAACCATGCTTAACAATGTTTTATGGTATGCTGTAGGTAGTAATGATAGCACTATTTTTATAGGAGAATTTAGTTTATTGCACAAACAAAACCCAATCACTTGGTACAGTTACCCGCGCAAGCAAGAACTAACACGCAAATGTAAAAGCATACAAGATGTTGCAATTATTAAATGGTTTGCAGACCCTTACACCATCGCAGAAACCAATGGCGACACTCTTAATATGTATGCAGTTAAATTCGGCAGAACAAACATGTTAGAAACAGAAATGCAAAAAACATTTATTTTCCATTACAAACTCTATCAAAAAGATGGCAAAGAAATGATGGGCATGGAGCAAGGCAATCAAAAAAACATGAAAATAAAAGAAAGTTTTGCGGATTTGTGGAAAAGGATTTGTGGCAGGAGGTATTGACAACTACAATCATTTCAATCGTAATTAAGCTACACCATTGGAGGCCAAACACTAATTAATTCAGGGTTTTCAGGCATGTAAACAATCCAAACTGCTTCGCCTGATTGCTTTAGTTGATTTATTGAAGTGAAAATATTCTCAACATTTCCTTGATGTGTTCGTCC
>CANJJP010000186.1 GCA_947474485.1 Bacteroidota bacterium
CCTGGTACAACTGAGGTGGCAAAGTCAAAAGATACAATCGAGTGAACCGAGAATACTAATGGAGTTGATAAACCTGCTAATACTAAAGACACTTCTTCAAAACGACTCCAATGACGAGCACTTCCACCCCAACCAAAGCTCAATAAAGCGTAGACTTTTTTAGCCTTTGGTTTAATAACACGATCACGAACCATTGCGAAATCAGGAATTAAACCAATATACCAGAAAACAATTGATACAGTGAAGTAAGTTGTTACCGCGAATACGTCCCATAATAATGGTGAGTTAAAGTTAGGCCACAATGAACCAAATTGATTTGGTAATGGGAATAACATATAATCTAACCAAGGACGACCAGTATGTAACAATACGAAAATTGCTGCACACATTACGGCGAAGATAGTCATCGCCTCTGCAGAACGATTAATTGCCATACGCCATTTTTGACGGAATAACAATAACACAGCAGAGATTAAGGTTCCAGCATGACCGATACCAATCCACCATACGAAGTTAGTGATATCCCAAGCCCAATCAACACCGTTGTTCGAACCCCAAACACCAATACCAGTTCCTACTGTATAAGCCAAACAGCCAATACCCCACATGAAAGTCAATACCGAAATGGTAAACAAAATATACCAATACTTGTTAGCTTTACCTTCAATAGGCCTGATGATATCATCAGTGATTTGTCTGTAAGACTTATCACCTAATATCAGAGGTTCTCTTATTCTCGATTCTGCGTGCATATTCTTATTTTATCTAATTTTATACTAAATTCTTTAATTAACCGTGTGCTTCTGATTTTTTCTCGTCCTTTTTTGCTTCTTCTTTCTTAGCACCTACTTCTTCTTCCCAAGTAATTTCCTCTTCTTGGTTACGAACTTTTACTAAGTAGTTGATGTTTGGTTTTACTCCTAATTCATCTAACAAGAAGTAACTTCTTTCATCAGCGCGTAATTTAGAAACAACTGAAGTTTCATCATTAGCATCCCCGAAAACGATAGCATTTGTAGGGCAAGCTTGTTGACAAGCCATTTTAATTGCACCGTCTTTTAATGGTTGCCCTGATTTTTTAGCTTCTAGTTTACCTGCTTGTGTACGTTGTGCACACATTGAGCATTTTTCCATTACACCTCTTGCACGAACAGTAACATCCGGATTCATAACCATACGTCCTAAATCATCTTGAACTGGGTTCATGAAGAAATCAGGGTTTTCGTTATAGTTAAACCAGTTGAAACGACGTACTTTGAAAGGACAGTTGTTAGCACAGTAACGAGTACCAATACAACGGTTATAAGTCATTTGATTTACACCTTCTGTACTGTGGCTAGTAGCTAATACTGGACAAACAGTTTCACAAGGCGCATGGTTACAGTGCTGACACATCATTGGTTGGAAAGTTACCTTCGGGTTATTTGAAGGAGTTTCCATTTGAAGATACATATCCATAGTGCCAACGTGGTCTACTTCAGCTTTCTTCTTATCCATATCTGATGTATAGTAACGATCGATACGTAACCAGTGCATTTCACGGGTTTTCATTACCTGCTCTTTACCAACAACAGCAACGTTATTTTCTACTGTACAAGCCACAACACAAGAACCACAACCTATACAAGAATTTAAGTCGATAGCCATTGCCCATTTGTGACCTGGTCTTTCATGTGCATTCCATAAATCAACCGACTCAACTGGTACAGGACCTGTGTGAGTAGCTAACATAGCTTTAGGATTATTTGATTTTGGATCTGCTTTGTATTGTTTTAATGATGTTTCGCGCAATAAATATTCTTCACGACCCATAATAGTATGATGAATTTGTGTTGCAGCAAATTGGAACGATTCATTTGCATCAGCAAGTGTAACATCCGAAGAAATATTTTGAATAGTATCGTTAGTCCATGATAATAGCTCAAACGCATTTTGTCCGATACCATTAGCTACTTTCATATCAGCAGCGTTACGACCGTAACCTAATGCAATACCAATTGTTCCTTTTGCTTGACCTGGTTGAGGGTAAACAGGTAATTTTTTTGTTACTCCGTTAACTGTTACGTTAACAACAGTAGCATCAATATCCTGACGTAACATTTCTTTAAACCCTTGTGATTTCACATCTTCAGGGCACATAGTTACATAATTATCCCAAGTTACTTTAGAAATAGGATCAGGTAATTCCATTAACCATGGGTTATTACTTTGGTTACCATTTCCTAAACCAATTTTTTCGTACACTGTTAATTCCCAAGTTCCAGCTTTAACAGCAGTAGCTTTTGATGCAGCTCCAGCATAATCAACATTGATTGGTGCAATAACTACCTCAACAACTTTAGGACCTTTGGGGTCTTTAACAGTCTCAGCCACTTTAGGCATTGAGTCATTAACCAATGCTTCGATAACTGTTGCAACACCTGTTAAAATTGGCTTACCACTTGAATCCTTTGTCATTGGAACAATGTTGTCAATTGTAGTAGCTACTTTCGCAACGTTTACTTTTAATACACCATCGTGCAATGTGTTAGCCCAAAAATCATAGAAATTACCATATTTTCCTTGCATTGGGAAAACATGGTTTTGCCAAAATGCTTGTAAATAAGTAAGGTAATCCGTTTTAACACCTGACCACTTTAAAAATGAATCTTGTGCTTGACGAGTTCCTTCGAAACGTGGAGCGCAGAATAATTGAGAAATAGTTGGTTGTTGTAAACTGTATTGTCCTCTTTTTGGATTTGCATCTCCCCAACTTTCTAACCAGTTATTATCTGGGCAAACGAAATCAGCTTTTTGAGCTGTTTCATCATTTACCTGAGCAAATGCAATCTTTAAACCTACTTTAGAATATGCAGCGGCAAAATTCATTTTAGCAGGAGTAGTATAAATAGGGTTTGTATTGTAAGTAATGATAGCTCCAATTTTACCTGCAGCCATATCATCTACTAATCCTTTAAATTTAGCATCATCACCTTGCTTAAGGTTAGAGTAAATTTCAACATCAACAGATTTGCCATAGTTATCAAGCATATCATTGATGCCGTTAATAAGTACTTGTACGTTTGTATCGTTTAATCCACAAACAACTAATGACTTACCTTTTTCTTTTACTAACTCAGAAGCAATTTTAGCGATAGCTTTGTTTGCTTCTTCATTTGTAGTTTTTGCAGCTACAACAGATGATTTACCAACTGCTTTAGCAACTTCGTTATACAATGCAACAACTGCTTTTCCTGTTTCAGATGGCTTAACCATATAACGCTCATCAGCATTTGCTCCAGTTAACGATAAATTTGATTCGAAATGGTAGTGTTTACTCATTTCGCGCTTATCTGCATTTAACTTACGGTTTTCAGCATATTGAGCAGCAAACTCTCTATTTCCACCTAACCAAGTTCCTAAGAAATCAGCAGCAAAACCAACAATAATGTTAGCCTTACTGAAATCGTAAGAAGAAATAACTTTTTTACCAAATGTAGTTTCGTTAGCGTTTCTTAAAGCGCTGTATGAAACTGAATCGTATTGATAAACTTTTGTACCTGGGTAATTAGAAGAAAACTCAGCAATTACCGCCTTCGTTGAAGGGGAAATAATTGTAGAAGATAAAATAGCAATTTCTTTTCCTGATAAAGCAATCGCCTGTAATTGTTTAGTAATTGCAGCATCAACATTTGCCCAAGTTGCAGGTGCACCTTTAGCAATTGGTCCAGTTAAACGAGCGCCATCATATAAAGATAAAATAGATGATTGAACACGAGCAGTTGTTCCAGTGTTTCCAACTTTCATTGCATCGTTACCATCTACTTTAATTGGACGGCCTTCTCTTGTTTTAACTAATACAGAAGCGTAATCGTGACCATCGTAAAAAGTAGAAGCATAAAAGTTAGCAATACCTGGAGTAACTTCTTCAGGTTTTACAACGTAAGGAATCGACTTAATTACTGGCGTTTCGCAAGAAGCTAAAACAGCAGCAGTAGTAGTGAAACCCATTACTTTTAGGAAATCACGGCGCGAAGTATTTGAAGAAGTAGTTTCTTCTTTCAAAAGACCTTCCAAAGGAAGCTCTTCGGCAAACTCATTATTGGCATTGTTTTGGAAATCAGAACCATTGTGTAGTTCTGGCAATCCTTTCCAATATCTTTTTGTTGTCCCCATTTATGTTGAATCGTTTAAATTCGAAAATTATTAATAATGACACTTAGCACACTCTAAACCGCCCATTTCTGCAACAGTGAATGTTTTTCTGTGATCTCCTTTGTATTTCTCTTTCATGTAAGCATGTAACTTATCATAGTATGCGTTACCCTCAGTTGCTACATCCGTTTTGCGGTGACACTCGATACACCAAGCCATTGTTAACGGAGATTTTTGTTCAACAACTGTCATTTCTTTTACATTACCGTGGCAAGTTTTACACTCTTGTTTACCTACAACTACGTGTTGTGAGTGATTGAAGTAAACATGCTCAGGTAAGTTGTGAACCTTAATCCATTTAATCGGATTTTCTTTTGTTTTATCATACGTTCCTGTTTTTGGATCGAAACCAGAAGCTGCATAAATTTTTGCAATTTCTTTCTCTCCGTACTGGGGTCCAGTTTGGATTCCTTTATGACAGTTCATACAAACATTAACTGTTGGAATTCCTGAGTGACGAGATTTTTCAACTGAGTTGTGGCAATATTGACAAGCAATTGCATTGTCACCAGCATGTAATTTATGAGAGAATTTAATTGGTTGTTCTGGCTTGTAACCTTTATCCGTTTCTTTATCGTAATAAACACCAACCATCCATAATTTATTCCAACAGCCTCTCATTCCAACTAGTAATAAGATGATACAGAAAACACC
>CANJJP010000187.1 GCA_947474485.1 Bacteroidota bacterium
AATGACTGGAAAATACTCTGTGAAATACTAAATATTGGACAAGGTGAAATGGATATTGCATTTATTGCCTATTATGGGAGAGAGAAAAAAAATCGAATTATAGAATTATACAAGGAAGTTATTGAGCTATTATTAATTAAGGATTATTTTGGGATGACTGAAGATTCACTTGTACTAAGAGAAATTGAGACAATTGTGGCGAAATTTAAAGATGTATTCAAACTTGAAAATCATTACGACCCAGAAGGGATTGCCAAATCTATTGCTTCTACAATAATGAATGAATTGAATTTTAGACAAATTAAAACATTAAACTATGAGTAATTTTAAAGATAAAAGAACGAGCCTAGAGCAATTTGTTAAAGAACAAATAATTGGACCAGGAGCCTACAACAAAAGATTCTTTTTTTTAAAGGATTGGAATAGTTCTGAGTTTTCAGGAAAAATATTAAAAGCAGAATCAGCAATTAATAATATAAGTGAGGTTATTCCTGAAGTGCCTGCTTATCAATATAGTTCAGCTATTTTGTTCCCGGAAACCAGAGAAAAACCTGACCTTGATGTTGAGATACCCAAAGTAGCTAATACTGCAAACATAAATGAAGATGAATTCAATAACCAAAATCCGAATACATCTGCAGATGATGACAACATAAAGGAAGATACATCAGAAAGTGTTGTAAGCAAGCAACAAAACTATCCCAACATACTTGGTTTAACTTTTGTTGTAGGTGAAAAGAACGATTTAGAAAAGGATTTATCGATATCTCTTTCTTTTAGAAAATATATTCATATTAAAAAGAAAGAATGTTTTACAAAAAAAATTTCCATCTGGGTTTCTGAATATGAAACGGAAATAGAATCATCAATTAGTAATTACTTTAGTTCTGTTTTCATTACCGAAAGAATTGATGGGAATTTATTTGTTTCTACAAAAAAAGAAATTGAAGGAGATGCTGTTTATGAAATTGATTACAGTTTTTTGAACAAACATCTTGAAGAGAATGTTATAAATTTAATTAAAAGTCTTTTTAAGGAAAAAATAACTACTCTTAAAGAAGATTCGGCCAAGAAAGTAAAATATTACGGATTAAAAGAAGATAAGGACATTCAGATTTATTCTCTAAATGAGGTAAAGTATAAGTTTCCAAATGTGTTTACATTGTCTGATTTTTCTTTACTTGACTATCTAAAAAAGCAATTAGAGATTGATATTGCAAATTATTCCATTTATAAGGAGTTAATAAAACAAATTGAAATTTACAATCAATTAAAAGATATTGTAACTAATTTAAAGTCTATATTTAAAGAGAATGAACCCACTCCAATATGGGAATCTAGGCAATATAGTGTAACTCTTACTTTACCTATATATGAAGACTCTCCAAATATTTACAGGCAGAAAGTGCCAAAGTCAATTGCTGAAGGTAATAAAGAAATTGAAAATTTGAAATATACAGTTCAATACATAACAGATAATGGTAAAATATTTATTAAGATTATATTAATGAATACCGATTATATTGAATTAAAGAATGGAGAGCCAAGGCAATTAAACAAAAAAGATAAGGCAAATTCTAAATCCTATTTTGGTGTTGAATTAAAAGTTGAAGAGAACAAGAAGGATTGTTTAAAACAATATAATCCGCCCCAATTATTGGATTTTGATGAGGAAGATAGTTTTAATAAATTATTGTATAGGAAATATATAGATTTTGGTGAAGGATATAACACTTCAGTAAATTGGGGTAGAAACGGGGAAAATTTACACTTTATTTCAACTGATTTTTTGCCAGAACAAGAAACGCCAAAAGTTGATTACCGACCAAGTAAAATTAATGGTAAAAACATTGAAAGTCGAATTTCAAACGAACAAGTTTTGTCGATGAGATATTTATCATCATTAACTTTCGATACGGTAACTGATGAAAAGGTTTTAGAAGGACTTTCACAATTTATAGATGCTTATAAGACTTGGATTGATGAAAAGCAAAAAGAAATTGATTGTAACATAGAAAAATTAGATACAGCTGCTTTAAATTTGCTTACTAAACAGGTTAAAGCTTGCATTAATGATTACAAAAGACTAAAGAGAAATATTGAACTACTTCGTAATGATATAAAAGCAATAGCGGCTTTTCGATTAATGAATACTGCTATGTTTATGCAGTTGCATCATGGTATTAATAGTAAAAAAAACAAACCATTTACAGATCCAGATTCCGAAGCGTATTATAGTCATGTTGAAATTAAAGATAAAGAAGGTAAAACAACAGATTATTACTGGCGTTCGTTCCAGTTGGCATTTATCCTGCTAAACATTGATGCTTTTGTGAAACCTAAAGATGGGGATAATACAGTTGAAGATGTATTTAAAACAAGGTGGCCAGAAAGAAATGAGATAGCTGACCTTGTTTGGTTTCCAACAGGTGGCGGTAAAACCGAAGCTTATTTAGGGATTATTGCGTTTACAATTGCTTACAGAAGATTTACGAAAGGACCAAAAGGTTTTGGAACAACCGTTTTAATGCGTTACACATTAAGAATGTTAACGCTACAACAATTTCAGCGTGCAACTTTGTTAATATGTGCGATGGAAGTTATTCGTAAAGAAAAGTTTTTTATTCCTCATAAGGAAAACTTAGGGGAAGAGCGAATAACTATTGGGTTATTTGTTGGAGGTAGTACTCTTCCAAATACATGGGAAGATACTACATATTCTGAAGGTATGTCAACTACATTAGATAAAATCAGTAAACAAATAGGAAGCGGCAAAATTTCAACAACCCTGCCTTTTACAGATTGTCCATGGTGTGGAGGAGATTTATTTATTAATAAAGAATTACCAAATATAAAACCAAATCATACACCGACTAGAAACATTTATAAAGGTGCCGACCAATTAAATATTGCCTGCAACTCTGAAGGTTGTACTTTTCATAGTGCACTTCCAAGTAACATTTTAAGTTTACCATTAAGGTTATTTGATGATGATATTTACAAATTCCCACCAACATTATTATTTGGAACAGTTGACAAATTTGCGGCATTCGCCAATAAAGTTTCAACAGAATCAGGAGATATTAATCAAGATTCGCGAAGATTAGTGGGTAAGGGATATGGAGGGCGCAATATTCAGAGAAATGTTCTCCCTCCTGAATTAATAATTCAAGATGAGTTACATCTTTTATTGGGTCCACTTGGATCCTCAGTAGGTTTGTTCGAAAAGAGTATTGATATATTATGTTCTTATACGGATGAACAAACGGGGATTAAATTAAAGCCGAAAATTGTAACATCTACCGCAACAACAAGAAACACCGATAAACAAATATTTGCATTATTTAACAGAAGATCTGAAATATTTCCTAAGCAAGGAATATTTAGTGACGACTCCTTTTTTGCGTTTTACGAAAGAAATAGGGAGAATGTAGAGATAATAGAGTCGAATAGAAAATATATTGGCGTTTTACCAATTGGTAAAACGCAAGTATGGATGCAATTAAGAGTTGCTTCAATCACACTCACTCACCGATTAAAATATTTAAAAGAAAAATATACGAATGATGAGATTTTTGAAAATCCTGGAATATTAAATGATTTAAAAGATGTTTTTGATTACTACCATACAGTATTGGCCTATTTTAATAGTTTAAAAGACGTAGGGAAAACTCAATCTCAATTAAGTCATTATTTACCAGGAGATGTTAATTATGTTACAAAAAACACAATATCTTGGAGTTTCCTTGATAAACTAATTAGAGATGAAAAAGATATAAATTATTCTGAGTTGACTGGCCGGTTGACTGGGGAAGAAGTAAAAACAAATCTTTCGGATATAGAAAAAAAATGGAGTTTACTCTCGAATAATGCTGGCGTATATTCATTAAATTCAGATAATCCCCCTGAATTTGTTATAGCTACAAACATGATATCAGTTGGTATTGATGTTTCAAGATTTAATTCAATGATTATTAGTTCTATGCCACGAAATGTTGCTGAATATATCCAAGCATCAAGTAGGGTGGCTAGAGACAAAGAAGGAATTGTGTTTACTATCCATCACCCGCTAAGATCAAGAGACATTTCTCACTATCAAAAATTTAAGGAATTTCATGAAAAGTTTTATAGTTATGTTGAACCGATTTCTGTAACTCCATTTGCAAGCAAAGCTCTAGACCGTTACCTAGCAATGTATGTCGCAGTTTTAATTCGTCATAATTCGTTATTAGGGTTAATGAATAATGAAGATGCTAATAAAATTGATTCTACAAAAATAGATGTTATTAAAGAAATGATTAAAAATGAAATCCAAGAAGTTCTTAGAAATTCGTTGGAGCTTAATAAACATTTAGAAGAAAGAGAAGCAGGAGTTAAATCTAGTGTTGATGGCATTATTTCTTCGGACGATGAGGTACCTGATTTAATACTTAAGTTAGATGATTTGCTAAATAAGTGGATAAGTAAATTGAGTGGAACTGATTCAAGACCAGATTTAAAATATCGAAATAAACAAAATGAAACAGAGTTAAATTCACTTTTTATAGATGCATTGGATGATAATCATCCGGATCGATGGAAAGTTTCAAAATCTTTAAGAGAGATAGGAGCTTCAACAGTTATAAAAACAATACAACAATAATATTATGGCAACAAAAGATTTATATACAAATGATCAAGCAAATGAGTCTGTAAGTAAGTATAAATTACTTTCCGCTTATGGTGGCCCAGGTTCAATAGTACATACACAATATGGAAGTATAATAATTTCTTGCATTGAGGAGTGGGGATTTTTAAATAAGATATTAGAATTTGAAAAAGAAGCTGGCAATGACCCGGAT
>CANJJP010000188.1 GCA_947474485.1 Bacteroidota bacterium
ACCACCTGGCGCAGGACTTTCGCTCGCCGTTTCATCTGCAAAAGCAACTAAATCCATGCTTACTAATTTGCTATCAGCTTTATCTTTTAGCATGTATTCAATAATGCGCTCTTCTGGTTTAAACGGACCAAGCTCATCCAATCCCATTGATTTGATAGCGATTTTAATTAATTCTTTTTCGCTAACTCCAATTGAACGTTCTTGTTTTTCAAGGAAATATTTTCCTGCATCTAACATTGCTTTTAGTGGAATCAATCCAACTAATTCGCTTCCTGTTACTCTAATTCCGCGTGATGTTGCGCTTTTGCAAACTTCATCAAATGCAATATGTACAGGCGTTACATTAATATTGGTTAAGTTCATTGATATTTGCGCAACGCCATATTCTTCAATATACCAACCAATTGCTTTTACACATTTTAATGTTCCAGGCTTTGATTTTGGATTTCCATTTTCATCTGTAATTATTTTTCCAGTGATAGGATTACCTTCACGCATTACACGCCCAGCCTCACGTACATCAAATGCAATAGAGTTGGCGCGACGAGTAGACGTTGTGTTTAAATTCACATTGAATGCAACTAAAAAGTCACGAGCGCCAATAACAGTTGCCCCGCGTTTTGCATCAAACTCTTGCGGACCAAAATCTGGTTTCCACTCGGGTAATTTTATTTTTTTGAAAAAGCCTTCGTATTCACCACCACGAATCACAGAAAGATTACTTCTGTTTTTGTTAGGCTGGGCAGCTTCGTATAAATAAATAGGTAAGTTCAATTCTTTTCCAACACGCTCTCCTAATTGTTGCGCATACTTAGCAGTTTCTTCCATGCTAATATTTGCAATTGGGATAAGAGGGCACACATCTGTTGCGCCCATACGTGGATGTTCTCCTTTGTGTTTGCTCATATCAATTAATTCGCCCGCCTTTTTAATTGCAAGGAATGCTGCTTGTATAACTAAATGTGGTTCGCCAACAAAAGTTACAACCGTTCTGTTGGTTGCTTTGCCTGGATCAACATTCAATAATAAAACTCCTTCAACAGATTCAATTTCATTTGTAATCTGTTTAATGATATTCATATCGTTTCCTTCACTAAAATTTGGAACGCATTCAATTAATTGTTTCATAAATTATATTTTGTTTTAAGAAATTCGAATAAGTATATCTAACAAAAATGCTGATTCAAAATGGGATTAAAAAGCCTATTTGTTTAAGTTTATCAGCTATTTTTTAACTTTTGGTCGCACGATGTATAGGACAAAATCCGATTTTATAAAATAAATTTGTTTGAATTAAAAAAAAACCTTTTATATTTGGCACATGAACAAGCAAAATTTACATCATCATTTCACACACGTAAACGGTAGGTCGTAATGATAATGTATTAATTATATTTCAAGGCTTACCATTCGGTAGGCCTTTTTTTTTAATTTTAAAACAAAACAAATGAAACTAAGAATTGCAATTCAAAAGTCGGGCAGATTAAACGAAGAAAGCATGAAGCTTTTAAAAGAATGTGGTATTGATTTAGGAAACGGAATCAATAAACTAAAAACGGAAGCTGATAATTTCCCGATAGAAGTATTTTTCTTGAGAGACGATGATATTCCGCAATACGTTGAAGATAATGTGGCAGATATTGGTATTGTTGGTGAGAATGTACTTTTAGAAAAAGATAAAAAGGTAAAGTTGATTAAGAAGCTAGGCTTTGGTAAATGCAGGCTTTCTATTGCAGTTCCTAAAGATCAAAATTACAAAGGGATTAAGTCCTTAAATGGTAAAAAGATTGCAACTAGCTATCCTGTTATTTTACAGAACTTCTTAAAGAAAGAAAAAGTAAAAGCGGAGATTCACGAAATATCTGGCTCTGTTGAAATTGCTCCTGGTATAGGTTTAGCAGATGCTATTTGTGATTTAGTAAGCAGCGGAAGTACTTTGTTTATGAATGGCTTAAAGGAGACGGAGACTATTTTGAAATCGGAAGCAGTTTTAATTGGCAATAATAAATTATCGAAGGCAAAACAAGAGATTTTGAATAAGTTATTATTCAGAATTGATTCCTTACGTGCGGCTAAAAACAACAAGTATATTTTGTTAAACGCCCCTAATAATAAGTTGAAGGAAATTTGTGCATTGCTACCTGGGATGAAGAGTCCAACAATATTGCCATTAGTGGAGGAAGGTTGGAGTAGTGTACACTCTGTTGTGAATGAAAATATGTTTTGGGATATAATCGAAAAGCTTAAAGCAAAGGGAGCGCAAGGAATTTTAGTAGTGCCAATTGAAAAAATGATTTTTTAATATGAAAATTATAGTAGAACCAAGAGTTGAAGATTATGAATCGCTATCTAAGCGACCAGAGTTGGATTTGATCAGTTTGGAAAATTCAGTAATGGAAGTTTTTAATGCCGTTAAACAAAATGGTGACGAAGCATTGAAAGCATACACGAAAAAATTCGACTCTGTTGAAATTGCTAATCTTCTTGTTTCTAAAGCGGAAATTGAAGAAGCTAATACACTTGTTAGTGATGAATTAAAACAAGCAATTGAAGTTGCAAAAAACAATATTAAAAAGTTTCATACTGCACAAAAGGAGAATGTCTTGGTTGTCGAAACAATGCCGGGCGTAACATGTTGGAGAAAATCTGTTGGAATAGAAAAAGTTGGAATTTATATTCCAGGAGGAACAGCGCCTTTGTTTTCAACTGTTTTAATGCTTGCTATTCCTGCACAACTTGCTGGATGTAAAGAAATAATTTTGTGTACACCTCCAAATAAAGATGGGAAAATAAATCCTGCAATTTTGTATGCAACTAATTTATGTGGAGTAAAAACTATTGTTAAAGTAGGCGGGGCACAAGCAATTGCAGCAATGACTTTTGGAACTGCATCTGTTTTAAAAGTAAGTAAACTTTTTGGTCCTGGAAATCAATATGTAACTGCTGCCAAACAATTAGCAACACGTTTTGGTTTAGCAATTGACATGCCTGCGGGTCCTTCGGAAGTATTGGTATACGCAGATGAGAGCTGTGTTCCTGAGTTTGTAGCTGCAGATTTATTATCACAAGCAGAGCATGGAAACGATAGTCAAGTGATATTGCTTTGTACAAATGATAATATTGGAAAAGCTGTTATTAATGAAACGGAGAAGCAATTGCAAGAATTAAAAAGGAAAGATTTTGCTTCCAATTCTCTTGAGAATAGTAAAGTTATTATTATTTCCAATGAAGAAAATGCAATTGAATTTATCAATTATTATGCGCCTGAGCATTTAATTTTAGCTTGTAATAATGCAGAACAGGTAGCGGGGCAAATTAGAAATGCAGGTTCAGTGTTTATTGGTAACTATACACCTGAAAGTGCTGGTGATTATGCTTCAGGAACAAACCACACCTTGCCTACAAATGGATACGCAAGAAATTATAGTGGCGTTTCATTAGATAGTTTTGTTAAGAAAATTACTTTTCAAAATATAACGCAAGAGGGTTTAAAGAATATTGGAAAAACAATTGAAGTGATGGCTGAAGCAGAGAGTTTAACTGCTCACAAAAATGCGGTTACTGTACGTTTAAATAAATTAAACAATGTTTAATGTAAATTCTATAGTTCGAAAAAATGTTGCTGATATGAAGTCGTATCAAGTAACTCGTGATGGATATCTGAAAGATGATAAATTTATTTTTCTAGATAATTGCGAAAACAATTATGGTTCTGTTTTAGGCAATGGACTGGAAAGTTATCCTTCTTCTTCGCAAGATGAATTAAAAAAGGCAATTGCAAAGTACAAAAAACTAAAAAAGGAAAATGTTTTCTTAGGCAATGGTAGTGATGAAATCATTGATTTATTAATCCGTTGTTTTTGCGAACCAAAACAAGATGAACTCTTGATTTGTGAGCCTACTTTTGGGATGTATAGGCTATATGCCCAATTAAGTAATGTAAAAGTAAATTCTGTCCCTTTAAATAAAGTAGATTTTAGTTTTGATATAAATCTTATCCTTAAATCAATTACTAAAAGCACAAAATTGTTATTTCTTTGTTCTCCAAATAATCCAACAGGCACAAGTATTAGTGATGATGAAATTGAATCGATTGCAAAAAACTTTAAGGGATTAATAGTTATTGACGAAGCGTATATTGATTTTTCGGAAAAAAAATCATCACTAAGTTTATTGAAATCAATTCCTAATTTGCTTGTATTGCAAACTTTTTCAAAAGGATGGGGGCTTGCAGGATTAAGGGTTGGCGCTGCTTATGCAAGCGCTGACATTACAACTGTTCTTAATAAAGTTAGGCCACCATTTAATTTAAGTACACTTAGTCAACAATTGGTTATGAGTGCCGTTGAAGTTTCAGATGGCTTAACAAGTATTATAAATAAAGTGAAAGAGCAGAAGAAAATTGCAAGTAAGCAATTTGCAAAATTGCAATTTGTAAAACATGTTTTTCCAAGTGATGGCAACTTTTTTCTGATGCAAGTGGATGATGCTGAAAAATTAACTGCATTTTTATTAAAAAATAAAATATTAATCAGTAACCGTTCTTCTTTGCTTAACTGTGCAAATTGTGTGCGCATAAGCATTGGAACAAAGGGTGAAATGAATAAATTATATAAGATTTTAAAAAAATATTAGAATGGAAAAAGTATTGTTTATTGATCGTGATGGAACTATCATTTGGGAGCCACCTGTTACCTATCAAATTGATAGTTTCGAAAAATTGAAGTTTTTGCCTGGCAGTATTTATTGGTTGACTAAAATCGCAAAGGAACTTGATTTTCATATTATGACAGCAAAGCAAAATCCTCAAAATGGTAGTGGTGGCGGC
>CANJJP010000189.1 GCA_947474485.1 Bacteroidota bacterium
AGGCTAATAAGGAATCGTTTGCCATATCATTAGAAGTAATAAAACTAACTAAGTTACCCCAATCGTAAGCAGCTTGCAAAGGAGGAAAGCCTTGTAAAATGCCATTGTTTTGTAATACTTGAACTTTTTCAGGAGTAACACCATAGTAGTGTTTTAAGTATTCAGCATCAAAAACTTCTCTTATTTCATAAACTCCCCAATACTTCCCATTTAAGTACATAATGCATGGTTGGTATCTTGAGCCATCTAAATCAAGATTGTTTTTCATTGCATAAGTTTGTGCCATCGCATCACGCATGTGAGTGGCGTATTCTCCATTTGTACTATCCGATTCAAATGGAAATTTATCATCTGCTGCAGCTCTAAAGTTTATGCTAACTTGTTCGGTTCGCGAACTTGTTTTTAATGTTGAGTTGGTATAAAACTGTTGTTTGTTTGTATAACTATAACCAAATTCATCATCCGCATAATAGTTAATTCCACCTAATGAGTTTGGTAAAGCATCATCACCAAATGGCGCAGGAGTAGAACCTACTGTTTGAAATTTAAAATTACCATTTGCATCGTAGTACTCCATACTAAGCATGTAATGTTGTGGAATCGCTGGTGGATTTCCAGGAAAGGTTCCAACGGTTAAGGAATCATATGAAATAGAAACAGTTGGTAAAGTAAAATCTGTATTTATAGGTAGTCCAGTACTTGGAAACACATTAGAACTATTAATAAAATAGGTTTGAGTAACAACAAAACTTGGTAAGTAGTAATTGTTATTTGAAAGTGAACCTAAAGCGTTACTGGTATCTAAGTAAGCCCTTATTACTGTTGTAGAATCTATAAAAATTGGATTGGCAAAGGTTGAATCAAAAATTAGACGGTGAGGAATGGCTCCGCCGGTATAGCTTGGGTCTGCACCATCAAAATAAGTAGATCCAGTATAATAAATTTCAGGTTCGATAGCATCTATTTGTGGTGTTGCTGAGCGTGAAATAGTTAATTGAGTTGGTCCTGAATAGAAGCCACCGTTTAAACTAAATGTTGGTTTTGGCAGATAGGCTCTATAAGATATAAGACCTACAACCGAATTAGTAGTGCCAGGAGTCCAAGTAGGTAAATTTGTTGTACGATCACGAGCAAAGATCTTCCATGTGCCTGAACCGTTAGGAATACGTGCCCAAGCATGATTGTGTTGGTGAAGACGAACAGTTACCGAATCAATAACAGTTCCTTGATTATTCGATAAAATTATTTTTTCGCCTTTAGATTGTAATAAATCAAAATTAGTATGGTATTCACCTCCAAACGCAGTATCTAAGCCTGAAGCATAAACCAATATAAAACCTTGCGCAGGAACAGTTGTACCAATTGGGAACTGCCATTTTCCTTTTTGATTAATATCGTTTGATACGTAGTAACCTGTTAATGGACGGGGACTAGTGGAGGTATTATATATCTCGAACCAATCGGGTGTACCGCCAAAAGCATCCACTTGTCCGCTTACATTTGCGCATGAATACTCATTTATTTTGAATTGCGCGAACGAGCTACCCGCAAGAAACAAAACGAAAATAAATGTAAATAGTTTGTTTTTAGTTATATACATAGAATTTGGTCAATTTATAGCAAATCCAAAAATACTATTTTTTTTAATAAGTTGTTAATTTTTTAACATTCCAATAAAAATAGAAATAATATGAATGAACGATAGCAAAAATAGGGCTTATAGCCTATATTTGTATTCCCGAAAAAAATATGGAAATAGTTTACGCGCTTTTATTCGTTTTAATTGGGTTTAGTTTAGGCTTAATTGGCGGAGGGGGCTCTATTTTGGCGGTTCCTGTTCTTGTTTATGTTTTGCATTTTGAAGCTCAAGTTGCAACGGGTTATTCCTTATTTATTATTGGAATTACCTCTTTTATTGGTGCTTTTGCCTTTTTAAAGAAAAGAGATTTTAGTTTAGAGGCAATTTTACAGTTTGCAATACCTTCGGTAATAATTGTGTTTTGTGTAAGAAAATACTTGGTTCCTAACTTACCTGATGTTTTTTTTAACATTGGAACTTTAGTTGTAACAAAACAAGTATTAATAATGGTTGTTTTCGCTATTGTTATGTTTTTTTCTGCAATTACCATGATTAGGAGAGGAAAAAATGTTGCTTTAAAGAATTTGATGTGGGACGAGTTTTATCGTATGCCATTTCGCATTCCCGCATTAATGTTTTTAGGTGTTTTGGTTGGTTTTTTATCAGGTTTTGTTGGAGCAGGAGGCGGTTTTTTAATTATCCCAGTTTTAATTTTATTTGCGCGTGTACCAATGAAAAAGGCTATTGGTACTTCTTTAAGTATTATTGCCATTAATTCGCTCATAGGATTTACAGGAAATATAGGGGTAATTGATATTGATTGGAAAGCATTGTTATTATTTTCGGGATTAAGTGTTTTTGGTATATTTATAGGAATGTACGCAGGGAAGTTTGTGAGCGGAAAAAAATTAAAGCCAGCCTTTGGATGGTTTACACTTGTTGTAGGTATCCTAATTATCGTTAAAGAGTTGATAATAAAATAATTCTTTGTCGAATTGTTATGTTTTTGCCTTTATTATTATTTACTTTTGTTGTGTTTTAGAATAAATTCATTTTTAAATATGAAAATTGAACAAATATATACTGGTTGCTTAGCGCAGGGGGCATATTATATTAGCTCCGAAGGTGAAGCGGCAATCATTGATCCACTTAGAGAAACTGCTCCTTATATTACTACGGCTGAAAAGGAAAATTTAAAAATTAAATATATTTTCGAAACGCACTTTCATGCTGATTTTGTAAGCGGCCATGTTGATTTAGCGAGCAAAACCGGTGCAACTATCGTATTTGGTCCGCATGCAGAAACTACTTATAAAAGCCACATTGCAACAGATGGTGAGGAGTTTAAAGTTGGAAAACTAACCATTAAAGTTATACATACACCAGGGCACACATTAGAGTCTACTACATTCTTGTTAAAAGATGAAAATGGAAAAGATCATTGCATTTTTACAGGCGACACTTTATTTATCGGCGATGTTGGTCGTCCAGATTTAGCAATTAAATCAAACCTTACACAAGAAGATTTAGCAGCAATGCTATACGATTCGTTGCACAATAAAATAAAACCATTGGCTGATGATGTTATTGTGTATCCTGCACATGGAGCGGGTTCGGCTTGTGGTAAAAATATGAGTAAAGAAACATTCGATTCGTTAGGGAATCAAAAGAAAACAAATTATGCTTTTCAGGCAGTATCAAAAGAAGCATTTATAAAAGAGTTAACTACTGGTATTTTACCTGCTCCGCAATATTTCCCTAAAAATGCAATGCTTAATAAAACAGGTTATGATTCTTTTGATGATGTTTTGCAACGTGGGACAATTGCAATGCAACCTGACGCTTTTGAAGCATATGCAAATGAACATCACGCATTAATTTTAGATGTTAGAAAACAAGGAGAATTTGTTGCTAAGCACATTCCAAATTCAATTTTCATTGGAATAGATGGTCAATTTGCGCCATGGGTTGGAGCATTAATTACCGATTTAAAACAACCGATTTTATTAGTTGCACCAGAAGGTAGAGAAGAGGAAACGGTTTTACGCTTATCGCGTGTTGGTTATGATAATTGCCTTGGTTATTTAAAAGGTGGTATTGCAGCTTGGGAAAATTCAGGGAAAGAAACGGAAAGTATATTATCTATTCCAGCAGAAGAATTTGTGAAGGCATACAAAGAGTCTTCGGAAAAGTCATCCTTTAATTTTTTGAGAAAGAGAAAAACCATAAATGTGTTAGATGTAAGAAAACCTGGCGAGTACGAAGCACAAAATTTAGAAAATGCAACAAGCAAACCGCTTGATTATATAAATGAGTGGACTAATTATTTGGACAAGGGCGAAAAGTATTTTATCCATTGCGCAGGTGGATACCGCAGTGTAATTGCTGCCTCTATATTAAAGGCGCGTGGATTTAAAAACCTAGTTGATGTTGCAGGAGGTTTTTCGGCAATTGAGAAAACGGGTGTAAAAACAACGGCATTTGTGTGCCCAAGTAAAAAATAAAATGATTGAATTATTTAAAACTGGTAAGGTAAACCTTGTTGAGGTTTTAAAAAGTTGCGCAACTATTATTGATGTAAGTAGTGAAAAAGAATTTTCGCATGGCAATGTGCCAAACTCTATTAATATTCCCTCGCAACAAATTACCAATGAATTAGAAATGCTTAAACTAAAACAACCATTGGTTTTATGTTGTGCATCGGGTATGCGCAGCTCAATGGCTGTTTCTGAACTAAAAAAAATTGGCATAACCAAAGTGAATAATGGTGGTGAATGGAAAATGATAGAGAGTCAATTAGTTTAATTTACTATGTGGAAGGGAACAAAATTATATAGCGTGCTTTTTAATAAATGCCCACATTGCCATGAGGGAGATTTTTTTGTGACTAAAAACCCTTTTGATTTCAAAAACTTTGCAAAAATGCATTCGAATTGTTCTAATTGCGGTGAATTATTTATGAAAGAAGTTGGCTTCTTCTATGGCTCAATGTATGTTTCATATGGATTAACAATTGCATTAGGTGTATGCATGTATTTATTTATGTGCTTATTATTAGGCTTAAGTGAATTGTCCTTTTTAATTGCCTTTGTTGTAGCTAGTTTAGTTTTATGGACTACTATTTTTCGTAAAGCACGATTGGTTTGGATAAACTTGTTTGTAAAGTTTGACGCTAATTCAAAAATGGGAAGAGTGAAGTAAAATTCAGTAATTAATTTTGAGTTTTAATTAAAGCTAAAAAAATAGG
>CANJJP010000190.1 GCA_947474485.1 Bacteroidota bacterium
AAATAAATTATTCTTGTCAATGTCATCTTCATTTAATAATTCAAAGGATTGATTGTATTGTTTTAAATTATCAAGAATTCTTTTCTCAGTAAATCTGTCATTAATTAAAATACGTTGAGCTTCCAATAAAAGTTCGTCGCTTTCTTTTCTTAATTTTTTTCGCTCTTGATTTAACTGATTAAACATGATGAAGTCATTTCTGTAAAGATACAGAGAAGAGCAATTGCTTTGCCCCGCTTATTTGCCAAAAAATGTTCATTTTGTTTAAAAACGAAACAAATTTTGCTTTTATTCGTTCTACTAACACCTAACTGTTTAAAATTATAATCTGGCCTAAAATTACCTCTCATTAAGTAAGCTACATTCGTAACTAAAATAAATTAATATGTTAGGTATATTATTGCAAACCGTTAATGCAGTTTCTACTGCAGCAGATTCTCTTCAAACAGCTATTACTAATACTGTGGCAACAGGCATAAATACTGGAGAAGTTGTTAAGCAACCGGTAACGGAAGAATCTTTCAACCTTCTTTCTATGATTATGAAAGGCGGTATCATTATTTACCCATTAATATTAATGTTGTTGTTGGCTATTTACGTGTTAATTGAGCGTTTAATGGCTATACGTAGAGCTTCTAAAAAAAGTCCTCAACTACTTTCTAGTGTTAAAGATGCAATCCACAAAGGAAATATAGATTCAGCGCGTTCAATGTGCGTTAGTATTAACACGCCAGAGGCGATGATGATAGAGAAAGGTTTAAGTAGAATTGGTCAGCCAGTTAACGATATTCGTGAAGCAATGAACGAAGCTGTTACTATCGAAATTGGAAGATTAGAAAAGAACATGGGAATATTAAATATTACTGGTCGTATTGCCCCGATGTTTGGATTTATTGGTACTATCATTGGTGTAATTAAAATTTTCTATGATATCGCATTGCAAGGAACTGTAGAGATATCTGTTATCTCAACAGGTTTGTACGAGAAAATGGTTTCATCTTGTAGTGGTTTAGTTGTGGGTGTATTTGCATTTATCGCTTACCATTGGATGAACACACTTATTGACAAGTTTGTGCATAAGATGGAAGAAAGTCGTATGAATTTCCTAGATATTTTAAATGAACCAACTAAATAATTAAAAATTGAGAATTAAAAATGCAGAATTTAAAAAGCATCAATAATTTTTAATTACTAATTAATAATTTTTAATTTTAAAAAAATGGGATTACGTAAACGACATAGAGAAGCAGAAGTAAGCACAGATTCGTTGAACGACATCATGTTCTTTCTGCTCTTGTTTTTCCTTATACTTTCAACCATGATTAGCCCTAACGCTATGAAGGTGAATTTAGCGAGCTCTAACAATAAAAAAAACCCTGTTGAAGCTAAAAAGAAACCGTTGCACCTTGCTGTAACAAAAGACAGAAAATTCTTTTTAGAAAACCAGGAGATTGAATTTACTAACCTAGAGGCAGCAATTGCTGCATTGACAAAAGAAGAAAACGAACCTTTAATTGTTTTAAATATTGATAAAGATTTAAGTTGGCAAGATGCAATTGATGTAATGCAAATAGGCGACCGTTTAAAATGCAAAATGGTGGTTTCTACAAAAGCTGCAAACGCAAAATAATTTTTTGAAATAAGAATAAGATAGAAAACATGAATACACGAACAGAACATCCTAAGGACAGAATAGTTGCAGGATCCATTTCTTTGGGTGTAGCACTAGCGCTGTTTTTGTTTCTATTTTATTATACTATTACTACACGTAATCCCCCTTTTGATTTAATGGGCTCAGAGGGAATGGAAATGAATTTTGGAACCTATAATGAAGGAACAGGTGAAGTTGAAAATGATGGTATTGGTGATGCTACCAATGTTGTTACGGCTGAATCGGTTAGTACTCCAACTCCTACATCAGAGAACAATGTAGAAACATTTGAGAATGGAGAGCCTGTTGTAAATGCAGATCCAAAAAATCCTACTCCTAAAACAGAAACTAACACTACTGTAATTACACCTGTAAAACCATCTAATACAAATAATTCTTTACTAAATAACTTCATTAAAAACGGAACAAAAGGCGGAAACAACGGTGGTGATGGCAACTCAGGCACAGCAGGTAATGATGGAGTTCCGGATGGTAATCCAAATACAAATGGTTTAGGTGGTAATGGAAATAATCCAAAT
Organism: Bacteroidota bacterium; assembly: GCA_947474485.1. GTDB lineage: Bacteria > Bacteroidota > Bacteroidia > B-17B0 > Aurantibacillaceae > JADJDM01. Next base: position 2,191 of record CANJJP010000190.1, read on the forward strand.
CAAATTGGTTCTAGTACTGGTACAGGTGGTATTAGTTTAACTGGACGTAAAATTGTAACAAAGCCTTGTCCTGTAAACGATAGTAAAGAAGAGGGAACTGTTGTAGTTACTATTAAGGTAAATAAAGAAGGCAAAGTTGTTGAAGCTGATCCAAATGGAAGAGGAACTACAACTTCTAGTTCGGTATTAAAATCTAAAGCGCGCCAAGCAGCATTATGCGCTAAATTTAGCCCTTCTGAAATGTTTGATGAGCAAGTGGGGAATATTACCTTCAAATTCGAATTTTAAGCATTTATTTCAGTTATAAACAGCTTTCATTCTTCCAAATTTTTCTTTTAAAAATCACCCCTTTTTTTCGACAATTTTCAACAAATTGTTAGCAAGTTTTATAGCTCAAAATCCCTATAAAATCTGTATATTTACAAGGATGTGGAAGTATATTTATATTTTAAATTCCTCAGCATAAATTATGGAAGAAACAGTAGATACAACAGAACAAAAAAATTACGGTGCCGATAGTATTCAAGTACTAGAAGGATTAGAAGCAGTTAGAAAAAGACCTGCCATGTATATTGGTGATGTAGGTATTAGAGGGTTGCATCATTTAGTGTATGAAGTAGTAGATAATTCAATTGATGAGGCTCTTGCTGGGCATTGTAAAAACATATTTGTAACAATATTGGAAGATAACTCTATCATGGTAAAAGATGATGGTCGTGGTATTCCAGTTGAGATGCATGTGAAAGAAAAAAAATCGGCACTAGAAGTAGTAATGACTGTACTCCATGCTGGTGGTAAATTTGATAAGGATAGCTATAAAGTATCTGGTGGTTTGCATGGTGTGGGTGTATCTTGTGTTAATGCGTTATCTACTCATTTAAAAGTAGAAGTTCATAAAGAGGGAAAATTATGGATGCAAGAATACAACATTGGAAAACCACTTTATGATGTTAAGCAAGTTGGAGAAACAACTCACAGAGGGACTGTTGTAACATTTACCCCCGATTTAAGCATTTTTACTGCAGGCGAATACAACTTTAATACGCTTGCAACTCGCATGCGCGAATTAGGTTACTTAAATAAAGGTATTCGTATTACGTTAATTGATAACAGAAACAAAGACGAACATGGCGTGGCTTATTCTGAAGAATTTTATTCTGAAGGTGGTTTACGTGAGTTTGTTGCATATATAGATGCTGCTAAAGAACAGTTAATTGATGAAGTAATATATATTGAAGGCGAAAAAAATGGTATTCCAGTCGAAGTAGCTATGCTTTATAATACTTCTTATGCCGAAACTGTTCAGAGTTATGTAAATAACATCAATACGCATGAAGGTGGAACGCATTTAGCAGGTTTTAGAAGAGGTTTAACCCGTACATTAAAGTCTTACGCTGATAAAACTGGTTTGCTTTCAAAAGTAAAATTAGAAATTAGTGGTGATGATTTCCGTGAAGGTTTAACTGCAATCATTTCGGTTAAAGTGCAAGAGCCACAGTTTGAGGGGCAAACAAAAACAAAGTTAGGTAATAACGATGTTATGGGTGCTGTTGATATGGCTGTTGGCGAAATGCTAAATAATTATTTAGAAGAACATCCTAAACAAGCACGTATGATAGTTGACAAGGTGATACTTGCGGCAACTGCTCGTCATGCAGCGCGTAAAGCGCGTGAAATGGTGCAACGTAAAAGTGTGATGTCGGGTGGAGGATTACCTGGTAAATTAGCTGATTGTGCAGATAAAGATCCAGCAGCTTGTGAATTGTTCTTAGTTGAGGGTGACTCGGCGGGTGGAACAGCTAAACAAGGTCGTAACCGTGCGTTTCAAGCTATCTTACCTTTAAGAGGTAAAATCTTAAATGTAGAAAAAGCATTAGAATATAAAATTTACGATAACCAAGAGATTAAAAATATATTTACTGCACTTGGTGTATTCAGAGGAACAACCGAAGATGAGCGTGCATTGAATATTGAAAAATTACGTTACCATAAAGTAATTATTATGTGTGATGCCGATATCGATGGTTCTCACATTACAACGCTTATTTTAACATTCTTCTTCCGTCACATGAAAGAATTAATTGAGAAAGGTCATATTTATATTGCCACACCTCCATTATATTTGGTGAAAAAAGGAAAAGAACAACGTTACTGCTGGACAGAAGATGAGCGTGCAGGATTTGTAAAAGAATTAGGTGGAGATAAACCAGAGTCAGTTGGTATCCAACGTTACAAGGGTTTAGGTGAGATGAACGCGGAGCAATTGTGGGAAACTACATTAAATCCAAATTTCAGAACATTGCGCCAAGTAACAATTGAAAACGCAGCAGAAGCTGATCATATTTTCTCGATGTTGATGGGAGATGAAGTTCCACCACGTAGAGATTTTATCGAGAAGAATGCGAAGTACGCGAAGATTGATGCTTAAACAAAATTGTTGAGTTGGAGAATTAGAGAGTTGTTGGATTGAAGAGATAAAGAGTTAGAGAATTTTAGAAGTATGGAAATCAATAATTCAATAAATCAACAAGTCAATAACAAAGAGAAGGAAATCAATAATTCTACAACTCAAAAATTCAATAATTAATAACTAAATAGATAAATCAATAATTTAAAAAATCAAC
>CANJJP010000191.1 GCA_947474485.1 Bacteroidota bacterium
AAATCCTAACGAAATCGTTTCTGCTTACAAAGATAATGTAGCTTTTGTTAAAGGTCCAAAGGCAATTCAGTTCTCCCCAAAAAGTGCTGACAAACCAGACTTTTACGCGGAAAAAGAGTTCGAATCAGTTATTTCATTAAAAGCTGAAACACATAATTTCCCAACAACTGTTGAACCTTTTAACGGCGCTGCAACTGGATCTGGTGGAGAAATACGCGACCGTTTAGCAGGTGGGCAAGGCTCATTACCATTAGCTGGTACTGCAGTTTACATGACTTCTTACTCGCGCTTAGAAAAAGATCGTGCATGGGAAAAAGGCATGCAAGAAAGGCCTTGGTTATACCAAACACCAATGGATATTTTAATTAAAGCATCTAACGGAGCTTCTGATTTTGGGAATAAATTTGGCCAACCACTAATTGTAGGTTCAGTTCTTACATTCGAACATCATGAAAATAATCGCAAAATTGGTTACGACAAAGTAATTATGCAAGCTGGTGGCATTGGTTATGGTAAACTAAATCAAGCAATAAAAAAAACACCAAAAGCAGGCGATAAAATTGTAATACTTGGCGGAGAAAATTATCGTATTGGAATGGGTGGTGCAGCTGTATCATCTGCTGACACAGGCGCTTTTGGCTCAGGAATAGAGCTAAATGCAATCCAACGTTCAAATCCAGAAATGCAAAAACGCGCTGCAAATGCTATTCGTGGCCTGGTAGAATCAGATGAGAATCCAATTATTTCTATTCATGATCATGGTGCGGGTGGGCATTTAAATTGCTTATCCGAATTAGTTGAGGCAACTGGTGGTTTAATTGATTTAGATAAATTACCTGTTGGAGATCCAACATTATCAGCTAAAGAAATAATTGGAAATGAATCACAAGAACGCATGGGGCTTGTGATTGGTGAAAAAGATTTAGACATACTGAAAAAAATATCCGAACGTGAGCGCTCGCCAATGTATACCGTTGGAGACGTAACAAACGACCATCGTTTTACTTTTCAGTCGAAAAGCACTGGGCTTAAACCAATGGATTATGACTTGGATGATTTTTTTGGAAGCTCGCCAAAAACAATTATGACAGATAAAACGGTTAAAGCCAATTATGCTGAACTAAGTTACGATGTAAATCAAATTCCACATTATTTAAAACAAGTTCTACAATTAGAATCGGTTGCTTGTAAAGATTGGTTAACTAACAAAGTTGACAGATGCGTTGGAGGCAAGGTTGCAAAACAACAATGTGCTGGTCCCTTACAATTGCCGTTGAACAACGTTGGAGTAATGGCATTAGATTATAAAGGCAAAGAAGGTGTTGCAACATCTATTGGCCACTCACCTATTTCCGCATTAGTTAATCCTACTGCAGGTTCACGCAATGCAATTGGAGAAGCATTAAGTAATTTAGTTTGGGCTCCAATTAAAGATGGGAATTTAGCTTCTGTTTCATTATCTGCGAACTGGATGTGGCCATGCAAAAACGAAGGCGAAGATGCGCGTTTGTATGAAGCTGTAAAAGCATGTTCCGAATTTGCAATTGAGTTAGGAATCAATATTCCTACTGGGAAAGATTCTTTATCAATGAAACAAAAATATCCGAATGATGAAGTAATTGCGCCTGGAACTGTAATCATATCAACCGTTGCAAATTGTAGTGATATTACAAAAATTGTTGAGCCAGTTTTAAAACGTAATGGAGGAAATATTTACTACATCAATCTTTCTCAAGATGATTTTAAATTAGGTGGGACATCCTTTGCCCAAATTTTAAATAAAGTAGGTACTGATGTTTCTACAATCAAGAATGCAAACTATTTCAAAACCGCATTTCACACTTTACAAAATTTAATTAGTGCAGGTAAAATAAAAGCGGGGCATGATGTTGGCAGCGGCGGTTTAATTACCACTTTATTAGAAATGAGTTTTGCTGATGTTAACTTAGCTGCAAATTATGATTTAACTGCATTAAAAGAAACTGACTCAGCAAAAGCATTGTTTAACGAAAATATCGCAGTTGTTTTCCAAGCCGATTCAAGTATTGAAACTGAGTTTGCAAAAAACAATATTGAAATTTTTAAAATTGGAAGTGTTGTAGAAGGCAATACCATTACTATTAAAAATCATGTTGACACGTTTAACTTTGATATTATAGAAACACGCGACACTTGGTTTAAAACTTCATTCCTATTAGATTCAAAACAATCTAAAAACGGAATGGCGCAAGAGCGTTACAATAATTACAAAAACCAGCCTTTAAAATATACTTTTCCTAAACATTTTGTTGGACAAATTGATTTGTTGCACCAAGAGCAGCCAAAAACCAACAAACCTAAAGCTGCAATTATTCGCGAGAAAGGTTCTAACTCAGAGCGTGAAATGGCAAATGCTATGTACCTTGCAGGCTTTGATGTTAAGGATGTTCACATGACTGATTTAATTTCGGGACGTGAAACATTAGAAGACATCCAATTTATCGGTGCTGTTGGTGGCTTCTCAAATTCAGATGTATTAGGTTCGGCTAAAGGTTGGGCTGGTGCATTTTTATATAATGAAAAAGCAAATACTGCATTGAAGAATTTCTTTAAACGGGAAGATACTTTATCAGTAGGAATTTGCAACGGATGTCAGCTGTTGATGGAATTAGAATTAATTAATCCAGAACACGAAGTTCATGGCAAAATGCATCACAACACTTCAGGCAAACACGAAAGCGTATTTACATCCGTAACTATTCAAAAAAACAATTCTGTAATGCTTTCGAGTTTAGAAGGAGCTACACTAGGAGTTTGGGTATCGCATGGCGAAGGGAAATTTAAACTTCCGTATAGCGAAGAAAAGTACAATATAGTGAGCAAATTTGCTTATGCTTCTTATCCAGCAAATCCAAATGGTTCTGACTTTAATACCGCAATGATGTGCGATGCAAGCGGTCGTCACTTAGTGATGATGCCACATATTGAGCGTTCAATATTCCCATGGAATTGGGCGCACTATGCGGACAGAAATGGTGATAAGGTATCGCCTTGGCTAGAGGCATTTGATAACGCACGCAAGTGGATAGATTCAAAGAATTAATTTGAAGTAGAAAGAACGATTAAACAATTTAAAAACAAAAAACATCAAGAAATTCTTGATGTTTTTTGTTTCAATTATTACTTACATAAACTGTTACACAGTTACCTCAATCGCATTCTTAACTTTCTCTTTCAACAGAGCAAATTCAAGAACCTCTTTCATTTCAGTTACATAATTAAAGTTCATACCCTTTAGGTATTCAGCTTTTATGTCTTCTACATCCTTACGATTATCCGCACACAAAATAACTTCTTTAATACCAGCGCGGCGAGCTGCTAATAATTTTTCTTTAATTCCACCAACTGGTAATACTTTACCACGTAAGGTAATTTCACCTGTCATAGCTAAACTCTTTTTTACTTTGCGTTGTGTAAATGCAGAAGCTAATGCAGTTAACATTGCTACACCTGCACTTGGACCATCCTTAGGCGTTGCTCCTTCTGGCACATGCACATGTATATTCCAATTATCAAACACATCAGGATTTAATCCTAACAAATTAAAATGCGATTTTAAATACTCGTGAGCAATGGTAACACTCTCTTTCATTACATCACCTAAGTTACCTGTAAGTGTAAGTTTACCACCTTTGCCTTTGCTTAAACTCGTTTCAATAAATAAAATATCGCCGCCAACTGGTGTCCAAGCAAGGCCTGTAACAACACCCGCAACATCATTGCCTTGGTATTTATCTTTGCTGTGTGATGGCCCAAATACTTTTAAAAGAAAAGCGTCATCAAACTTAATTGCCGATTTTTTATTCATCGCAACATGCATGGCAACGTTACGAGCTAATTTACCAAAACGTTTTTCTAAAGAACGCACACCACTTTCGCGGGTGTAATCTTCAATTACTTTTTCAATAAACTTATCACTTAACTTAAATTGATTTTTTGTTAAGCCAGTATCTTCAATTGTTTTCGGAATTAAATGACGTTTTGCAATTTCAATTTTTTCCTCTGTTGTATAGCCTGTAACTTCAATAATCTCCATACGGTCGCGCAATGCAGGTTGTATGGTTGATAAGGAGTTTGCCGTTGCAATAAACATTACTTTGCTCAAGTCATAATCTAACTCCAAGAAATTATCGTAGAACTTTGTATTTTGTTCTGGGTCCAACACTTCTAACAATGCAGAAGATGGGTCGCCATGATAATCACTTCTTACTTTATCAATTTCATCTAATACAAAAACTGGATTAGAGCTTTGAGACTTATTTAGATTTTGCAATATACGCCCTGGCATTGCACCAATGTAAGTTTTACGATGCCCACGAATTTCGCTTTCATCTTTTAATCCACCCAAACTCATGCGGATGTATTTTCTTCCTAATGCCTTTGCAACACTTTTCCCTAATGATGTTTTACCAACACCTGGAGGCCCATAAAGGCAAAGGATTGGTGATTTTAATTCGCCCCCCTTTAATTTTATTACAGCAAGATGTTCAAGAATACGCTCTTTCACTTTCTCTAAACCAAAATGATCTTCATCTAAGGTTTTACGTGCATGTCGTAAATCAAAATTATCTTTTGTGTATTCGCCCCAAGGCAAATCAAGCAATAACTCTAAGTAGTTTGTTTGAATAGAATATTCAGCAGCATTTGGATTCATGCGTTGCAGCTTTTGCATTTGTTTTTCAAAAATATCTGCAACCTCTTTAGACCACTTTTTATTTTTTGCTCTTTCTTTAAACTCAAC
>CANJJP010000192.1 GCA_947474485.1 Bacteroidota bacterium
GTTTGGAAGCTTTCAAAGTTTGATACAGAGCTAACTTCTAGCCAACGTTTTTGTGCGGTACTAAATACTTCCATATCATACGTTAATGCAGAACCAAAACTCATATCACCTCCACATAATTTTAATGTACGGAATGGTAATTCTAATTCTTTTAATAAGCCTGCAACATACTCACGCATCTCTTCTAATATTTCGTAAGATTTATCAGGATGAGCAATTTGTACAATCTCTACTTTATCAAATTGATGTAAACGATTTAATCCTCTTACATCTTTTCCATAACTTCCTGCTTCTCTACGGAAACAAAGGGTGTAGCCACAGTTCTTAATTGGTAAATCACTTTCTTTTAAAATTACATCACGGTAAATATTAGTGATAGGAACTTCAGCAGTTGGAATCATATATAAATTATCAACTCCTACATGATACATCTGTCCTTCCTTATCAGGTAATTGCCCCGTTCCAAAACCACTATCTTCATTTACTAAAATGGGTGGTTGAACTTCTAAGTATCCTTTTGCAGTTGCTTTATCTAAAAAATAATTTTGTAATGCGCGTTGTAGTCTCGCTCCTTTTCCTTTGTAAACTGGGAAACCAGCGCCAGTTAATTTAACTCCTAATTCAAAATCAATTAAATCATATTTTGCAGCAAGCTCCCAATGTGGAATAGCATTTTCATGTAATGTTGGAATTGTTCCATGCTCATATACATTCAAATTTTCTTCTGGCGTTTTTCCTGGAGGAACTGTTACATTAGGTAAGTTTGGAACAAGAACTAATAATTTATGAATATCATCTTCAGTAGCTTTTAATGCTTCATCAAATTCTTTTTCTTTCGTTTTTAATTCCCCTGTTTTTGCTTTTATACTTTCTGCTTCATCCTTTTTACCCGATTTCATTAACTCGCCAATTTGTTTAGCTAAAGCATTTGCTTCTGCCTTACAATCGTCAGCTTGTTTTTGAATTGTTCTACGATTGGTATCTAAGTCAATAATTTTAGAAATGATGGTTTCAGCATCTTTAAAATTTTTGATAGCTAAACGCTTTAATACATCTTCTTTGTTTTCGCGAATATAATTTAGTTGTAGCATATATTATTTTAATTTTTTTGGATGTTTGTTTTTTTGACGGGTATCATGTATTGCTGCAATATTAATGGTTTTACCTTTAATAGTAAAATATACTGCGTTATGTTTGGTTAATCTTGCTCGTTTAAATAATTTGGATTTTATTGTTGTACTTGGAAATGAATCCGGCATACTTTGCATTTGTAACTCAAGTTGCTCTAACGAATCCAAAAAATCATCTGTTACATTTACAGGCCAGGTTATTTTGAGGTATTGTAATACGTTTTCTAAATCTTTTTTCGCTCTTTGCGAATACTTAACGACTCCCATATTTCTGGCGCATTTCTTTCATTACCTCACTTGAATCGTAAACTCTACCAGCTTTAATATCTTCCATTCCTTCCTCAATAGCTTCTTCAATTTCTTTTCTATCTTCATCTGTTAAAGAAGCTTCGTAGTCATCAAGATATTTAACTTGTGTTTCCATTAATTTGTTTGTATCATGAGATAAATAGTCTTCAACAATAGCTTTCACTTTTTTTAAATCGTTCTCATTTAAACTATCAATTAATTGATAAAGTTCTAATTTCAATTTATTTGCAGCCATTGTTTTAATGTTTCATCAAATTTACAAAAAAACCTTGAATTTCCTTAAAGCAAAAAGCCCGTCGGTGAACCGACAGGCTTAATTTGTTTATAGCATTCGGAATTCTTAAGCTTGCGCAGGAACTACCGATACATACGATCTGTCGTCTTTTTTCTTTTTGAAAACAACAACACCATCAGTTAAAGCATACAAAGTATGGTCTTTTCCAATTCCAACATTTGTGCTTGGGTGATGTTTTGTCCCACGTTGACGAACAATAATGTTACCAGCGATAACTTCTTGCCCACCATACAATTTAACGCCTAGACGCTTACTGTGTGAGTCACGTCCGTTTTTACTACTACCTGCGCCTTTCTTATGTGCCATGATATTTAAATTTTATATTCTAGATTTTAAATTTCAGATACTCTTGAAATCCTTAACCTAAAATGGTTTTAAGCTTCTTTTGTTTTTGTTGTTTTCTTAGCCGCTGCTTTTTTAGGAGCTGCTGCTTTTTTTGCTGGTGCTTTTTCAGTTTCTGCAACTACTACTGGCGCTGCTTCAGCTCTTGGTCTTCTTTCGATTACCGGTTTACCAGCTGGCTTAGTAATAGCTAACTTCTCTTTCAAAGTTTCACCTTTTCCTAAAATACCTTGGATTAAAACTTGCGTTAAATCCTGACGGTGTCCATTCATTTTTTGGTAAGTTTTTCTTCTTTTCTTCTTGAAAACAAGAACTTTATCACCTCTTACATGCTGAACAACAGATGCAGCAACTTTTGCTCCATCAATTGCGGGGCTACCCACAGCGATTTTTCCGTCGTTATCGATCAATAATACATGATCAAATTCAACGTCTGCCCCTTCATTAGCCTTTAGGCGGTGAACGTAAACTTTTTGTCCGCGTTCCACTTTAAATTGTTGCCCGGCTATAATTACAATAGCATACATAGTTAAAAAATTTAATTTTGGAGGGCAAAGATACATAATTTCTTAGATTAATCAAGAAATTCACCCAATTAATTGATATAAAATACAAAACCCCGCTTCAGCGGGGTTTTAATGTTGGAAATCAGCTTATTACATATGAATAACTTCACCGTATGCAGCAGCGGTTGCTTCCATCACTGCCTCGCTCATTGTTGGATGAGGATGAACAGCTTTTAAAATTTCATGCCCCGTTGTTTCTAATTTACGAGCAGTAACTAATTCTGCAATCATTTCAGTTACGTTAGCACCAATCATGTGTGCTCCCAATAACTCGCCGTATTTAGCATCAAAAATTACTTTTACAAAACCATCAGGAACACCAGCAGCTTTTGCTTTACCACTAGCTGTGAATGGGAATTTACCCACTTTAATTTCGTATCCTGCTTCTTTTGCTTTTCTCTCAGTATAACCTACAGAAGCAATTTCAGGTTGGCAATAGGTACAACCAGGGATATTATTGTAATCAATAGTTTCTACATGCATTCCTGCAATTTTCTCAACACAAGTAATACCTTCTGCACTTGCAACGTGCGCTAATGCTTGACCTGGAGAGCAATCACCAATTGCATAATAACCGGGTACATTTGTTTGGTAATATTTATCTGTTAAGATTTTTCCTTTATCAGTTGCAATACCTACTTCTTCTAAACCAATTCCTTCAATGTTTGAAACAATACCAACTGCAGAAAGTACAATCTCTGCATCAATAATTTGTTCGCCAGTTTTAGTTTTGATTTTTACTTTGCAATTTGTTCCTTTAGTATCAACGCTTTCAACACTTGCTTCAGTCATTATATCAATGCCTAATTTTTTGAATGAACGTTCTAATTGCTTAGATATATCTTCATCTTCAACAGGAACAATGTTTGGTAAAAATTCAACAATAGTAACTTTAGTTCCCATAGTTGCATAGAAATAAGCGAATTCAATTCCAATAGCACCTGAACCTACAACTACGAGAGATTTTGGTTGATTAGCAAGCGTCATTGCTTCTCTGTATCCAATTATTTTTTTACCATCTTGTGGTAAGTTTGGCAATTGACGAGAACGTGCACCTGTTGCAATAATAATATGTTTAGCTTCGTAAGTAGTTAATTTACCGTCGGCAGCTTTTACTTCAACTTTTTTGCCTGGTTTTACTGTTCCGAAACCATTAATAACATCAATTTTATTTTTCTTCATCAAGAATTGAACGCCTTTGCTCATTCCGTCAGCAACATCTCTACTTCTTTTTACAACACCTGTAAAGTCAGCTTTTACGTTATCTGCAGACAGACCGTATTCTTTAGCATGGTTAAGGTACTCGAACACTTGCGCACTTTTTAATAATGCTTTAGTTGGAATACATCCCCAGTTAAGGCAAACACCTCCAAGGCTTTCCTTTTCGATAACAGCAACTTTAAATCCTAATTGTGAAGCGCGAATAGCGGTAACATATCCGCCAGGGCCACTTCCTAAAACAATAATATCGTAGTTCATGTGTGTAATTTTGTTGGGCGAAAATAGTATTATTTTTGCTCAATCGAAACAAAATTCGTCAAAATCATGTATGCTTATCGCATGATAACCAATTTGCCCCATCCTTTTTTGAAATAATCGTCGGCTGCAGTTTCTTTTTTCTCTATTTTTTCACCGTTTAGTTGAGTAACGGTTCTATATAAGTAAACTCCGTTTGCTAATTGGTCGCCAAATTCATCTTTACCATTCCAAGCATAATCGGTAATGTTACGACCAATATGTATTCCTCCTAATTCTTCTTTTGTTATTTCCCTCACGATTTTTCCAGTAATGGTCATGATTTGAATTTTGAAAATATCGGGAATACTTTGCCCCGTTAATGTAAATACAAATCGGGTTGATGTACTGAATGGATTTGGATAATTTAATACTTCAGTAATTGTTGATTTATTTATAATTTCAAATTGAATTTTATAATCATTCGATCCACTCACATTTGCCGAACGATCTTTTGCCTGCACACGTAATTGATAAGTACCATCACTAAGGTTATTTGGATTGTATTCTATCTTACAACTATTTGTTGGCAGCTGCGCAGGTGTAAATAATAAACCTTCGCTAAAATAAACTCTTGTTTCTTCAGTTACGTTAGGACGTTTTAAATAA
>CANJJP010000193.1 GCA_947474485.1 Bacteroidota bacterium
AAAAAACCTGTAATCAAGAAAAAATAATTGCAAGTACTTCGTAAAAACTTAGATCTTTAATTTCCGAAACAATTCATTCTCCTCAAACTCTCTTACTTCCCCGGGCAACATATCGCCTATTTCTAAATCTTCAATTGAAAGTCTAATTAACCTTCGAACAGGATGATGAAGTACACCTACCATTTTACGAACTTGGTGATACTTGCCTTCGGTTAAGGTAATGGTTAGCCAAGTATGTGGAATCTTAGGGTCAAAAACAAAAGTGCTCTCAGGTAAATTTTCAGGCATACTTACAACTTCCACATCGCATGGTTTTGTTTTATAAAACTCCCCACCTTTAATTTTTATATCTACTCCTTCCCGCAATTGTTGCAGATTTTCAGCGCTTATAAAACCTCTTATTAATATTAAATATTTTCGAGTATGTGGTTCTTTACTAAGGAATAATAATTTTTGTAATTTTTTGTTGGTTGTTAAAATTAGCAACCCTTCCGAGTGATTATCTAATCTTCCAACAGCAGAAGTACCTTTAGGGAAATTAAAATTTAAATCGCCCAACAAGTTTACTTTATCGGGGCTAACAAACTGCGATACCATGTTGAATGGTTTGTAAATAACGAAATAACGGTTCACAGTTTTATGAAAATGAATTATCCAACAATTTTAAGCTTAGCAAACTTTAGTAATAATTGTTTCTTCCCTCCCACTCCAAAAGCAACAGTAGCTTTTAAATTAGGGTATTCTCCTTCAATTATTTCTACTTGCCCCCTGCCAAATTTTTCGTGTTCAACTACGCTTCCTTCTTTAATGTTTTTTAGCATATCAGAATCTGCAACGAAGCTTGGTCCAGTTGGTTTACTTAGATTTATTTTTACTAATGGTTTTTTACCTGCAACTGGTTTAGGACTAAACTTACTTTTAAATTCAATTTCTTTAGGATGAGCATCTTTGTATTCATTATTCATTCTACCAAACATAGAATCAGTAAATGAAGTATTGCTTCCTGGTATTTCAGGATATTCAACATAATCAGCATCTAACTCTTCTAAAAAACGGCTTGGTTCACAGAATAACAAATTACCGAAACGGTAACGTGTAGTTGCATAAGTTAATGTTGCGCGCTTTTCTGCACGTGTAATAGCAACATAAAACAAACGACGCTCTTCTTCCAAATCGGCTCGCGAGTTCACACTCATCTGCGATGGGAATAAATTTTCCTCTAAACCCACAATATAAACATAAGGAAATTCTAATCCTTTTGCAGCATGTATGGTCATTAAAGAAATTTTATCAAAATCCTTTTCATTCTCTTTCTCCTCTTCCTTATCAACATCCGTCATCAAGGTAATCTCTTGCATGAACTCATCTAAGGTTCTTAACGTTGGAGAAACTTCTTCTGGAGCAAATAAATCAGTTGGCTCAATATCAAGACCATCAAGCATTGAAGCTTTTAGTTCCTCTTCTTGTGGACTACGCTTTTGCTCAACAAAATCTTTTAAACCATTTAGTAATTCTTGTATGTTTTCGTAGCGACTTAAACCCTCAGGAGTTTTATCGCTGTACAAATCTTTTAAAATTCCTGTATTAACCGCAATGTTATTACCTAATTCAAAAGCATCTATTAAAGGAACTTGCAAACCAAAGTTTTTTACCATCACAATAAAATCATTTATTTTATTGGATGTTCCTGCGTTAATACCTAAATTAAATTCGCGTAAATTTTCACAAACAGTAAAAATACTTATACCATGCTCTGCTGCGGCTATACTCAACTTATCCATGGTAGTGCCGCCAATTCCACGAACTGGGTAATTGATGATTCGTTTTAATGATTCATCATCATTATGATTGATAGACAAACGATAGTAAGACAACAAATCTTTTACCTCTTTACGTTGGTAAAACGAAATACCACCATAAATACGATAAGGTAAATTTTGTTTACGCAAAGCTTCCTCCAAGGCACGTGATTGTGCATTGGTACGATATAAAATAGCAAACTGTTTATTAAAAGCCTGCTCACGCATCTTAGTTTCAACAATCGAATTGGCAACCTTCATTCCCTCTTCATTGTCGGTATTGGCGCGTACTACTTTTATTTTTTCACCAATATCATTATTGGTGAAAATATTTTTCTCGAACTGGTCTTTATTTTTTGAAATAACCGCACTTGCAACCTTAACAATGGTTTGCGTTGAACGATAATTTTCTTCCAACTTAAATGTTTTTAAATCGGGATAATCTTTCCTGAAATTTAAAATATTTTGAATGTTTGCGCCACGGAAAGCATAGATACTTTGAGCGTCATCACCAACCACACAAATATTTTCGAAACGCGCTGCTAATTGCTTTACAATTACGTATTGCGAAAAGTTGGTATCCTGATACTCATCCACCAAAATATATCTAAACTTATCCTGATACTTTACAAGCACATCAGGAAAATCGCGCATCAAAATGTTTGTATTAAACAACAAATCATCGAAATCCATTGCACCAGCTTTAAAGCAGCGTTTCGCATAGGCTTCATAAACTAAGCCCATCATTGGTTTTTGCGAATTGCGGTCTTCCGTCATTACGGTAGAATTATTCAAGTACTGCTTTGCAGAAATTAAATTATTTTTTGCAGATGAAATACGATTTAAAACCAATGAAGGTTTGTAAACCTTATCATCTAGATTCATGTTCTTCAACACTTCCTTTATAACACTTTTGCTATCGTCAGTATCGTATATTGTGAAGTTTTTTGGATAGCCCAATTTCTCTGCTTCAAAGCGGAGAATTTTTGAAAACACACTATGGAAGGTTCCCATCCACAATGCCTTTGCCTTGCTTTCACCTATTAATTTTCCGATACGTGATTTCATTTCACGTGCTGCTTTGTTGGTGAAGGTTAAAGCTAATATGTTAAAAGGGTCGTTGCCTTTATCAATAATATGTGCAATACGGTAAGTAAGTACACGCGTTTTTCCCGAACCTGCTCCGGCAATAATCATTACAGGACCATCGGTTGTAATAGAAGCCTGGCGTTGAACAGGGTTTAGCTCGTCTAAGTAGTGTGTATCGTTGCTCATAATAAGAATGTAAATATAAGCTAAAAAGCTTGTTGGTTTTCTTCCAAATTATTCACAATTAGTGTTTGTTGTTTTAATATAAAAATGTAAATTTGGGTAAACAATTGAAAAAATGAAACACTTAATATCATCATTCGTAATTTTATTATTCAGTGCGTCAAGCATTTTCGCACAAGATGCAGCTAAACAATTTTCAACTGCTAAAAGTAAAAAAGAAATGCTAACATTGATTAGCAAATCATTGCCAACATTAGAAGATTGTAAGGCAATTTATAAAACAAAAGAAGATGCTGAATTTTACTTCAAGTTTTCGGAAAACATGAAAGCAAAACTTGCTGAAGAAATAACAAAAACAGAAGATGAAAAGTTTCTAGATATTAGCTTTGAAACATTTACTACAGAAGATATAGCTGCAGGAAAAGGAAATTATGCCGGAGGTATGACCAAACTAAATGGAAAATTAAACCCTGCAATAACCTTTTATAAAGTAGAACTACTTCGTGAGCTTGGTGCCACATCAGGAATGGCTTATAAATACTGGGCTTTTATAAACAGCAAATGGGTGTTTTTACCGAAGCCTTATTCGGCTTTTAAAAGTGCGCATTAATATTTAAACCGTTTTCAACTGCTTAATAGTTGCCATTGGATCAGCATTCGAAAAAACTGTATTACCTGCAACCAATACATCTGCTCCCGCTTGCAATAGTTTTGCGTAATTAAGTAAATCTACTCCTCCGTCAATTTCAATCAATGCTTTTGAGCCAGATTTAACAATCATTTCTTTTAACATTGAAACTTTATGGTAGGTATTTTCAATGAATTTTTGTCCGCCAAAGCCAGGATTAACACTCATTACACAAACCAAGTCGATATCAGCAATCGTATCTTCTAATAGTTTTACAGAAGTGTGAGGATTTAATGCCACACCTGCTTTCATTCCTGTATTCTTAATATTTTGAATACTGCGGTGCAAATGAGTGCAAGCTTCTAAGTGAACTGTAAGATAATCAGCACCTGCATCTTTAAACTGTTGCACATAACGATCAGGGTCAACAATCATTAAATGAACATCTATCGTTTTTTTCGCGTGTTTTTGAATCGTTTTTAAAACAGGGAAACCAAAAGAAATATTTGGAACAAACACTCCATCCATAATATCTACATGAAACCAATCAGCATCACTTGCATTAATCATTTCAATATCGCGTTGTAGATTACCGAAATCAGCAGATAAAACCGAAGGAGCTATAAAGTGAGCCATAATTGTGTTTGTTTAGACTACAAATTTAGCGCATTTTTTAAAGCTGCGCAGATTTAATAATGAGCAAGAAAATGAAGTTTTTAACAGAAAAGCTTAGTTGTCCAATTTAATAACCAGCATTTTCTGCAGGATAAGCATTAAAGGTGCTTCGACAAAGCTACACTCAAACTATTAAAAAAATAAGCACAATACAACGTTTTAAGAAAAACAAAAATGGTTGGGCAAAGGCAAAAAAAGCAAGAAAATAAATAAAAACAATTGCAGGTTTTAGTACGAGAATTAAAACGAAAACTACCTGCGCAGACAATCAGTAAATATAGTAACGATTTAAATTTGTTTGAAAAAGCACTACTACAAAAACGTGGTGATAGCAATAAAATATACAGTTTACACGAACCTGATGTAAAATGCTACACTGA
>CANJJP010000194.1 GCA_947474485.1 Bacteroidota bacterium
GTTACCATAACCTGCTAAACAACCTTCAACAACTTCACAATTTGTTGCAGTTGTGTTTCCGATGTTTAATGAATTAATAATACTAGGTTGATCGATAATTAAATCTGGCCCAACACAACTTGGATGCGGAGAATAATAACAAGTACCAGGCACAGTTGCCATTGGATTATAATTACAAGCGCTTGGATCCATGCAGCCAGTGATAGCTCCAGTATAATTTATTGCCCATTGTATAGCACCAGTACAATTATTTGATGCGTCGCCCACCCTAATATAATACGTAGTATTTGTGTCTAATGCAGCGCTAATAACTGCTTTAATTCCGCAACCACCATTATCATCATCATAGTATAGAGTTCCTGTATTACTAGAATTTATATTCCCATTACAACCAGAGTACACCCATAATTTTGTATTACAAGTATTAGCAGGAAAACAAGTTGTTATCTCATACATACCATTTACTTCTGGAGTAAATTTATACCAATAATCACGCATTGGAGCTGTATAAATTCCAGTATCAACAACCAAAGCTAAATTACATGAACTACCTGGGGGACAATTAAAATTAGTTGTTTGAGAAGTAGTAAAACTGCCTCCTGTAGCCACAGTTACTCCATTATAAGTTACTGTATAAGAACCCGTCCCAAAATTACAGCAAATTCCATCTCCATAGGAATCGTTAATGGTAAAGGTTAAACACTTAGTAGAATCAACACAAACACTTGCGCCAACGCTTGCACCAGAAGCCAATGTGTTTCCAGCATTATCTTTTAAGGTCCACGAAGTTTCTTGTGGATAGTTATCAGGAACAATGGTCACCACAACTTGTTTTTGACCTGCAGGGCATTGTGCCTTGGCAGATAAAATTAAAAACAAAGAAAAAATGAGGAGTAAATATTTATTCATGCACTAAAGGTTTTATTCAAATATAAAACAATATAGTTAAAGTTCCAAATGTTAATAAAACGGTTGATTATAAAGAGAAATTGGCTAATAAAGCGTCTCTCTCTCTTTTATCTTTGAATAATCAATTTTTTGGCTTAAAAACTATGAATAAAATTCGTGTTGGTATAATTTTCGGTGGTCGCTCAAAAGAGCGCGAAATTTCTTTTGCAGGTGGTAGAACTGTTTACGATAATTTAAACAAATCCATTTTCGAAGCTGTTCCGCTTTTTGTTGACTCATTCGGGAACTTTGTTTTACTCGATTGGAATTTCATTTACAAAGGAACTATCCGCGATTTTTATCCACCTGTTGAATTTTTACCATCGCTACATTCTGATTTTCAGTACTACGCCGAAAACCTTGGTAATCTAAACAAAGAAGAACAACTAAAACTTACTGCATCCTTAGGAAAACCAGTTTCAGTTGATGAGCTAAAAAATAAAATTGATTTTGCCTTTTTATGTTTACATGGCCCTTATGGTGAAGATGGAAAAATACAAGGTTTGTTTGAGTACTTACAAATCCCTTACTCTGGCTCAGGAATTTTACCTTCTGCAATTGGAATTGATAAAAGCATTCAGAAAAAAATGATGGTGAGTGCAGGTTTTAATTCGCCCAACTTTTTCACCATCGACCGTAATGAGTGGATTGCAGGCAAAGTAAAAGGCGCATGGGACAAGGCAAAGAAAGAAATTGGTTTCCCTATGGTTATTAAACCTGCTAATCAAGGTTCATCAATCGGTGTTAGCATTTTAAACAAGGACAATGAATTTGAATTCATGAGTGCTGTTGAAAAAGCTTTGTTTACAAGATGGGTAGTGGCAAATGATTGGAACAAATTAAATGCAGATGAAAAAATTGATTTCGTAAAACAATTATCTGATATACGCGAAGGCATTGGTATGCCCGTAAAAATTGGAGAAATCATTTTATTTAATCCAGAAGATACCATTGGTTATTTTAATGAGCATTTACAAAATACAGATGGATTAGTGGTGGAAGCAGTTGATGGAGAAAGCACTGTGTTGATTGAAGGGTTTATTGAAGGAAAAGAATTTTCGTGCATCGTATTAGAAGATGAACAAGGAAAAGCAATAGCACTCCCTCCTACCGAAATTAGAAAAGGAAAAGAATTATTCGATTACCGCAGCAAATACTTACCAGGATTAGCCCGTAAAATAACACCTATTGAAGAGTCGAACGAAATAATTAATTTAATCCGTAAAGAATGTGAGCGTTTGTTTTATGATTTAAGTTTTGATGTGTATGCACGAATTGATGGTTTCTTAAGCAAAGATGGAAAAGTGTTTTTAAATGATCCCAACACCACTTCAGGAATGATGCCTTCTTCTTTCTTCTTTCATCAAGCAGCTGAAATTGGATTAAACCCATCGCAGTTTTTAACATTCATTATTCGTACATCTCTTGCTAAACGTATTAAACAAGCAAAGGGAGAAACTACTTACAATAAATTTTTACATCAATTAGATTCTTTTTTACACAACGAGCAAAACAAAGCTACTAACAAAACACCTGTTGCTGTAGTGCTTGGAGGTTATTCATCAGAGCGTCATATCTCGGTAGAGAGTGGAAGAAACATTTACGAAAAACTTGCATCCTCTGAAAAATATGCCCCTGTTCCCGTTTTCCTTACAGGTAATAGCAACGCGCATAAATTATACAAAGTGCCTATTAATGCATTATTAAAAGATAATGCAGACGATATTAAAGAAAAAGTAGAGAGCTGGAAAGTACATGATGTGATAAAACAAATTGTTAGTGAGTGTTCAGCTATTACGGATAAATACGCTGCTGCTAATGCCATCCTAGAACCAAAAGAAATAAATTACACTCAACTTGCAAAAGAAGTAAAAGAAGTATTTATTGCATTACATGGTCGCCCAGGTGAAGATGGAGAGATACAAGAAAAATTAGAATCTGTTGGTTTATCATACAATGGTTCGGGAAAAGAAAGTTCATCAACCACTATTGATAAATATAAAACAAACGAAATACTTTTAAAGAATGGTTTCCTTGTTGCTAAGCACGGCTTAGTTACATGTGATGATTGGAATACTAAAAAAGAAGAAATAAAAAACTCATTACATAACGATTACCATTATCCATTCATTGCGAAACCTGTTGACGATGGTTGCAGCAGCGCAGTAAAGAAAATTAAAAACTTTGAAGAGTTTGAAGCCTTTGCTAAATTAATTTTTAGAACTAGCGAAGAGTTAGATGCACAAGCTGCAGAAACACTTCATATAAAAGCAAAAGAAGAGTTTCCAATAAAACCAGTAATACTAATTGAAGAACTAATTTCGAAAAAAGATTCGAAACACTTTTTAGAAATTACAGGTGGAATGCTCACTAAATTCAATGCAAAAGGAGAAATCGAATACGAAGTGTTTGAAGCAAGTGAAGCATTAGCAGAGGGAGATATTTTAAGTTTAGAAGAAAAGTTTTTAGCGGGGCAAGGTCAAAACATAACTCCTGCTCGCTATTCAAGAGACTTAGAAGAACGCCAAGCAATTTCAGATATAGTTAAGGAGCGTTTAGGTGCAGCTGCAAAAATATTAAACGTAGTTGGTTACTGCCGTATAGATGCTTTTGTAAGAGTATTCGCTAATTTAAAAGTAGAAGTAATTTTTATTGAGGTAAACAGTTTGCCAGGCATGACTCCTGCAACATGTATTTATCATCAAGCTGCCATTAATCATTACAAGCCTTATGAGTTTATAGATAAGATTTTAGAATTTGGTGGACAAAGAATGAAGAAAAGTTTAGTGAGGTAATTACATTACTTCACTAAATTTTACTCCGTGTTAATAGCTTTCTCCTTAGGTGGAGTAAAACGTAAACCAAGAACTATTTCGTGAGTTCCAGTACTGTAGTTTCTTAAATTTGTTGTTGTATAATCATATGAATATCCAATCATCAGCCAATTATCATGCATGTATCCTAACATAGCAGAAATGGCGTCTTTAGTTCTGTAACTAACACCTAACCACAATTGTTTTTTATAAATACCACGCACACTGATATCTGCTTTGATTGGCGCAGGTGATACATATTTAACAAGGAAAGATGGTTCAATTTGATAATCGTCGCCAATATCAAAAGTATAACCTGCCATCGTGTATAAGTGTGGGCGTAAACGACTCTTATCTGTGTAAGTAATTCCATCTAAACGAATACGTGACTCGAAAAATTGAGGAACAGATACACTCACAAACAACTTTTTACTATGAAGATAAGCTCCTGCTCCAAACTCAGGCGTAACTGCCGAACGATATTGAGTAACCATTACCAAATCATCATTGTCGTACAAAACTAATTTATGACCATCAACCGAGTATTGCAAAGCGCCTGCACTTAAACCTAAATTTAAATTGTACTCCGAATTAATTTTTAAATGATACGAGTA
Source organism: Bacteroidota bacterium (assembly GCA_947474485.1). Taxonomy (GTDB): domain Bacteria; phylum Bacteroidota; class Bacteroidia; order B-17B0; family Aurantibacillaceae; genus JADJDM01. Next base: position 4,376 of record CANJJP010000194.1, read on the forward strand.
CGACATATTAAAACCAACTCTTCTTGTTGGACCAACTATATCAGTATATAAAGTTCCTCCAATACCCATCTTTCTATTCTTGAAAGGACCATGAGCAGAAAGAACATAAGTTCTTGGCGCATCAGTAATTCCTTTCCATTGGTAACGATTATTTGAGCGGCAATCCCAATATGATTTGCTTTTACCTGCTATTGCCGGGTTAATTACGAAATCATTTAACATGTATTGAGAATACTGAGGCAATTGCTGAGCATTTACTTCGGCATTAATTCCAATGCAAATAAACAACATCAGAACAACTTTATATGTATGTTTTATTTTGTTCATTGTTATTTAAATATAGTTATTGGTCCAGTGTATGGTTCAGGATA
>CANJJP010000195.1 GCA_947474485.1 Bacteroidota bacterium
ATACATATGCTTGGCTTCCAAGTGGTGGAACAGGCGCGACCACGGTTGGAGTTGTAGCAGGAACATATTCAGTTACAGTTACCGATGCACAGGGTTGTACGGCTGCAGGAAATACAGTTGTAGGAGTTACACCTGGTGGAACTGCAACAATATCTAATGTTACTCAAGTTAGTTGTAATGGTGGTAATAATGGAAGTGTTACAGTTTCTATGAGTGCAACTGCTGCAACTTCTTATACTTATACTTGGTTGCCTAGTGGCGGAAGCGCTGCAACAGCTTCAGGTTTATCAGCAGGAACATACACTGTAAATGTAGTTGATAATTTTGGTTGTACAGCAACAGCTAACGCAGCGGTTACAGAACCATTGCCATTAGTGTTAACTTTAACTTCAACAAATGTAAGTTGTAACGGCGGAAGCGATGGTACAATTACTTCAAATACAACTGGTGGAACTGTTTCTTACAATTATGTATGGTCGCATGGTGCAAGTACTGCTAATGTTAGTGGCTTACCTATCGGAACTTATACTTTAAATATTACTGATGCAAAAGGTTGTCTTGCGACAGCCAATGTTACCTTATCTCAACCTACACCTTTAGCAATTACACCTGTTGTTACAAATGCAAATTGTAACCAAGCAGATGGTTCGTTTTCCGTTACTGCAACTGGTGGAGCAGGAGGTTATTCATATTCATTAAATGGGGGATTATTTATTAATCCGGGTATATTTAATAGTTTAGCATCCGGAACATATACTGTTAGTGTAAGAGATGGAAACAATTGTGTGCAATCATTTCCAGTAACAGTTGGCGATAACGCTGGACCAACTGCTTCAGTTACAGCTTCAACAAATGTAAGTTGTTTTGCTGGCAGTAATGGTACTGCAACAATAACAGCTTCAGGCGGAACAAATACTTTTGTTTATCTTTGGTCAAACGGTTCGGTTACGCCAACAGCAACAGGATTAGCAGCAGGTATTTATACGGTAACTGCAACTGATGCAAATGGTTGCGTAGCTTCTACTGGCTTAACAATAACTCAGCCTACACAATTAGTTGCAAATGCTTCAGGTACAGATCCTTTATGTAACGGCGGCAATAATGGAACAGGCTTGGCAGGTGCTTTAGGCGGAACTCCTCCTTATGCTTATTCTTGGACAACTCTTCCTGCTCAAACTACCCCTAATGCAACTAGTTTGATAGCTGGTTCTTATAATGTTATCGTAACAGATAATCTAGGTTGCCAATCTACAGCATCTATAAATTTAAACAACCCACCTGCATTAACTGCTTCAATAACTACGGTTAATTTAGATTGCTTTAGCCAATGTATTGGAACAGCTACAGCGGTTATTGGAAATGCAACACTACCTATTCAATATACTTGGACCGGTGGACAAACAACTGTTACAGCTTCGGGTTTATGTGCTGGTTCATACACAGTAAATATAATTGATGGAAACAACTGTACTGCATCTGCGAATGCTTTAATTACAGAGCCTACTCTATTAGTAGCTTCCATTCCTACTTCAGGTAATGAAACTTGTTTTAATACAGATGATGCATTTGCTCAAGGTACAGCTTCTGGTGGTACACCAGGTTATACATTTACATGGAGTAATGCTTTTGTTGGCGCTAATAATACAAACTTAGACCAAGGTACATACACGTTAACAGTTACAGATAGTAAGGGTTGTACAGATATGGAGCAGGTTACATTAACAGCACCGGCTGCAATTGGTTTAACAGTTACAAAAACAGATATTACTTGTAATTATGCGCCACCATATCCTCCAATTAATGATGGAACAGCCTTTGCAACAGCAACGGGTGGTACTGCGCAATTTCAATATTTATGGCAGCCAATGCTTTATACTGTAAATAACCCTGTTACTTTACAAGCGGGATCCCATACAGTTGTTGCAACGGATGATAATGGTTGTCAAGCAACTGCTACTATTTTTATTAATGAACCACCTGAGTTTACAATTGCACTTGAAGCAGATTCTTCAAATTGCCAGTTTGCAAATGGAGCAACAAATGTAGTTGTAACTGGTGGCGCTACACCTCATACTATAGCTTGGAGTAATGGTGTTGGTACACCATATAACCCAGGATTAATAGCAGGTCAGTATGATATTATTGTAACAGATGCAGTCGGATGTTTAGTAAATGGAACAGTTGTAGTGGAAGATATCGAGGGTCCAAATGTTACAATTCTTGATTCTACAAACATCACTTGTTTTGGAGCAAATAATGGCTCTGCAGTTGCAGTTGCTAATGGTGGTGCTTTACCATACATGTCATTAGGTTGGGCGGGAACAACTCAATCAGGACTTACAGCAACCAATTTAGGACCTGGCCCTGCAACAATTTTAGTTTATGACGCTGCAGGTTGTTTAGGTTCTGATCAAACATTTATTATGGAACCTACTGATGTTGTAGCAGCTGTTGTTTCGTATCAAGATGTTACTTGTTATAATTTATTTAATGGAATTGCAGTTGTACAAGCAACAGGAGGTTTTTATCCTACTGATGTAAGTACAGATAACGCTTATCAAATTAGTATTGCTACTCCATTGCAAACTCAGGCTGGGGTTGCCTCTAATACCTCGGTTAATTTCGCAGGTTTAGGTGTAGGGCCAGTTGGAAGTACAAATTTGTTTACAGTCACTGTAACTGATGTAAGAGGTTGTCAAGATGTAACAACTGTTACTATAAGTCAACCACAAGCATTAGTGATTTCAAATCCTATAGAAACAGATATTACTTGTTTTGGATTAAGTAATGGGCAAATTAGTGTAACTGCAAATGGTGGTACACCAGTTTATTTATACAATTGGACATCAAGCAACGCAGGTTTTGTTAATCCTGGAACACCAGCTATAACAGGCTTACAAGCCGGTTCTTATACCTTATCTTTAGTTGATGCAAACGGTTGTACTGATAACCAAACTGCAGCTGTTATAGAACCTACCCAACTTCTTTTGGATAGTGCAGTTGTTAGCGCTTCTTGTGGTTTAGCAAATGGTTCTGCAACAGTAATAGGAAGCGGCGGAACACCAATACCTGGAGGCAACTATACGTATCAATGGAATACTTCTCCAAATCAAACTACGCAAATTGCAGTTGGTTTGGCAACTAACTTGTATAATGTGCAAGTGACTGATTTAAATGGCTGTATAGCTAATACAGATGTTTTAGTTCCTAATGCAACTGGTCCAACAGTTGCAAATATTACATCTTATCAAGCTAGATGTTTTGGTAGTTCAACTGGTGCTGCAGATGTGGATGTAATAGGAGGAGCTGCACCTTTAGTTTATACTTGGGCAAATTCAAATGGAACAACATTAGTTTCAGGACCCGCTCCAAATGATTCAGTAGTTGGTATACCAGCAGGAACATATAATGTTAATGTTGTTGATGCAAATGGTTGTTTCTTCAATTCAGTTTCTGTAGTTGCCCAACCTTCACAATTAAACTTAATTGTTTCAGCAGACGCAACAATGTGTTATGGAGATTCTGTACAAGTATCTGCAAACATTGGTGGTGGAACGCCTCCATATAGTTGGACTTGGTTACATAATGGAACTTCAGTTCCTGCATATAATATAACATCGGGAAGTTTATCAACTGGGCCATATTGGGTACAACCGTCTTATTTAACTCCCCTACACACTTATTCGGTTAGTTTAATTGATGGTAACAATTGCCCTGTTAGTGGACAAACAATTGATATAACAACATTACCTCCAATTACAATTTCTACTTCAAATCAAACTGCTTGTAGTTTTGACACGGTAACTTTAACTGCCAATGCATCTGGTGGTAATACTTCAGTTGGTGGCGATATTTCATATAATTGGACGCCAGGTTCACAAAGCACTAATTCAATTACAATACAAGCTCAAGATAACCCATCTCATCAAATGACTTATGTAGTTACTGCTTCTGATGGTTGCTCTCGTGATACATCAATAAATGTTTTAGTTACTATAAATCCAAAACCAATTGCCAACATTGTTGGATTCAATAAAATAGGTTGCGAAGACTTGTTAGTTAGTTTTGCAGCTGGAAATCCTGGGGCAAATATCAATGGACCAATTTATGAGTGGAGTTTTGGAGATAACACCAATATTGGACTCGGTGCAACACCAACCCACAGTTATACTAATAATACCTTACAAACTGTAAATTATGATGTTACAATGACAGTAACTTCTAATCTTGGTTGTTCTGATGTTATTACAATACCAGCCTTTATTACTGTTTATCCCGCACCTGTAGCTGAGTTTACTTACGATCCTTTAAACACTACTGAATTTGATCCTGAGATTAATTTCTACAATCAAAGTTTATTAGGGAATACCTATGATTGGAATTTTGGAGAAATAATTTCTTTGCAAAATACATCGGTTGAGGTAAATCCTATGCATGCTTATCAAGGACCAGGCTTATATAATGTGTTTTTAGAAGTAACTTCGATTAATGGTTGTGTGGACACAGTTTCGCATCCAGTTTATATTGAACCTGAATTTGCTATTTATGTTCCAAATGCCTTTAGTCCTAATGTGGATGGTAGAAATGAGTTTTTCCTTCCTCAAGGTATCGGAATTGATGAGGAAAGATATGAATTAAATATTTTTGACAGGTGGGGGGAATTAATTTTCGAATCAAATAATTTCTCTAAAGGCTGGGATGGCACCGCAA
>CANJJP010000196.1 GCA_947474485.1 Bacteroidota bacterium
ATTGTTGTGTTCGACTGCGGTGGTGGTACACATGACGTTTCTGTTCTTGAATTAGGTGAAGGTGTGTTTGAAGTAAAAGCAACTGACGGTGATACTCACTTAGGTGGTGATGACTTTGATAATACAATCATTGATTGGTTAGCTGATGAATTTAAAAAAGACGAAGGAATTGATTTACGTCAAGATCCAATGGCTTTGCAACGTTTGAAGGAAGCTGCTGAAAAAGCTAAGATTGAATTATCTAGCACTGCTTCTTCAGAAATTAACTTGCCTTACATTATGCCAGTTAATGGAATTCCTAAGCATTTAGTGAAAACCTTAACAAAAGCTAAGTTTGAGCAATTAGTTGATTCTTTAGTGCAAAGAACAATTGAGCCTTGTAAAACTGCATTAAAAAATTCAGGTTATAGCACAAGCGATATTGATGAAATTATTTTAGTAGGTGGTTCAACTCGTATTCCTGCAATACAAGCTGCTGTTGAGAAGTTCTTCGGAAAAGCACCTTCAAAAGGAGTTAATCCTGATGAGGTTGTTGCAATCGGAGCATCTATTCAAGGTGGTGTATTAACAGGAGAGGTTAAAGATGTATTATTATTAGATGTAACTCCTCTTTCTTTAGGTATTGAAACTTACGGCGGAGTATTTACTAAGTTAATCGAATCTAATACAACAATCCCAACTAAAAAAGCTGAGACTTTCTCAACAGCAAGTGATAACCAACCAAGTGTACAATTACATGTATTGCAAGGTGAGCGTCCAATGGCTAAGGATAACAGAACAATTGGTCAGTTTAATTTAGATGGTATTATGCCAGCTCCACGCGGTGTTCCTCAAGTAGAAGTTACTTTTGATATTGATGCAAATGGTATCCTAAGTGTATCTGCAAAAGATAAAGCAACAGGTAAATCACAAAACATCCGTATCGAAGCAAGCAGCGGATTATCTAAGGAAGAAATTGAGAAAATGAAGCATGAGGCAGAAGCAAATGCTGAAGCAGATCAAAAAGCGAAAGCAGAAGTTGAAAAAATCAACGAAGCCGACACTATGATTTTCCAAACTGAAAAGCAAATGAAAGAATTTGGAGATAAGATTCCTGCTGAGAAAAAAGCACCAATCGAAGCTGCATTAACCGACTTAAAAGCTGCTCATGAGGCAAGAGATGTTGCTAGAATTGAAACTACGTTAGCTGCATTAAACACAGCTTGGGAAGCTGCTTCAAAAGAAATGTATGAAGCGATGAACCAACAAGGAGCAAATCCTCAAGGTGGAACAGAACAAGGAAACCCTAACGCTGAAAAAGCTAAGGATTCTGAAGTAACTGACGTTGATTTTGAAGAAGTGAAATAAGAATTCTTTAATTAATTGTAAAAAGGGGCAGAAATGCCCCTTTTTTTGTGTTTTGTTAAAAAAAGGTGAATCATTTTGGGTGTATAAATATTTGAATATGTTATATTTGCCAAAAATTGACACATTAAGATGAAGGAAATTCACATAACAGGTATTGAGTACGTTGAGTACAATAACGCAGAAGGCATTAACTTTAAATATAAACCAGAGGTTCCAAAGCTAAAAGTTGTTGGAACAGTTCTAATTGCGGATGAAAACGAAGAAGATGAGCAATCAGGAATGGTTTTCTTAACGCAAAAGCAATTAAACCAAGTTTTAAATAATAAGGAAGTTGATTTAGCAGTTGCTGATGATAACAGATGGTATCCATCAAAACCTTTAAATAAAGAACAAACTAAAAAAATTGGTTTAGTTACTTTAGAAAGCGAATTCTTAGGAACAATGGATGACGTTAATACGTTTGAAGTATTGAAGGTTTCTGAATAAACGGATTTATTAATAAGTAAATTACTTATAAAAGTAGATCGATAAAATTATTGTGATTTTTTATAAAACCTCGAAAGAAAAGCTTTCGAGGTTTTTTATTTTAGCTCGAATTAAGAAATATTTTTTATGAACTATTAATTCTTTAAATAATAAACGGTAAAAATACTATGTGAAGTTGAATTTGTATTGTTTCGCTAATTAGCTTAACAAAACTGCCTAATGACTTAAATATAGCAAAAATCGTATCTTTGTAAATATGAAAGTCGCAGGATTTACCATTATACGCAATGCAGTAAAATACGACTATCCAGTTGTGGAAGCAATTACTTCTATTCTTCCTATTTGCGATGAATTTATTGTATGTGTGGGTAATTCAGATGATGAAACTTTAAAACTAATCGAATCAATTCCTTCTGATAAAATTAAAATCGTTCACTCGATTTGGGACGATAGTTTAAGAGTAGGAGGAAAGGTACTTGCAGATGAAACCAACAAAGCTTTTAAAGCAATTTCACCAAATAGCGATTGGGCATTTTATATTCAAAGTGATGAGGTAGTGCACGAAAAATATTTGCCTGCTATAAAAGAAGCAATGCAAAAATGGAAAGACCATAAAGAAGTGGATGGCTTACTTTTTAAGTACACACACTTTTATGGTAGCTACGAATACATTGGGAACTCTCGTAAATGGTATAGAAACGAAATAAGGATTATAAGAAATGATAAGAACATTTCCTCTTACAAAGATGCCCAAGGTTTTAGAAAGCTCGATAATTCTAAGCTAAATGTAAAACCAATTGATGCTCATATTTATCACTACGGCTGGGTAAAGCCTCCAAAGGCGCAGCAAGACAAGCAAAAAAATTTCAACAAACTTTGGCATACGGATGAGTGGATGGAAAAGAATATTGAGAATAAAGAAGAATTTGATTACACTAATATAGATTCATTAGCAAAATTTGAAGGCACTCATCCTGCAGTTTTAAGTGAACGTTTAAAACGTTACAATTGGAAATTTGATTTCGATGCTTCAAAAATAAAATTGAAGTTTAAAGATAAACTGTTGTTAGCAGTTGAAAAACAAACTGGTTACCGAGCAGGAGAATATAAGAACTATAAAATTTTCTGATCATGGCATTCGAATTAATATCAGAGTTTCAACCAACAGGCGACCAGCCCGAAGCAATTAGGCAACTAACCGAAGGTTTAAATGAACACATTAAACACCAAACATTATTAGGTGTTACAGGTTCAGGTAAAACATTTACTGCTGCTAATGTTATAGCACGTGTTGACAGACCAACCTTGGTTTTTAGTCATAATAAAACTTTAGCTGCCCAGTTGTATAATGAGTTTAAACAATTTTTTCCTAATAATGCGGTTGAGTATTTTGTTTCTTATTACGATTACTACCAACCCGAGGCATACTTACCAACTACAGGAACATACATCGAGAAAGATTTAGCAATTAACGAAGAGATAGAGAAGTTGAGGTTAAGTACAACATCTTCTTTATTATCGGGTAGGAGAGATGTGATTGTTGTTTGCTCAGTTTCTTGTATTTATGGTATGGGTAATCCATCCGATTTTAAACAAAACATTATTCCCATTAAAGTTGGGCAACTAATAAGCAGAAATAAATTTTTGCATCAATTAGTAAGCAGCTTGTATTCCAGAACTACAGCGGATTTTAATCGGGGCAGTTTTAGAGTAAAGGGTGATACTGTTGATATTAATTTGGCTTATACCGATTATTCTGTGCGCATTAGTTTTTTTGGTGATGAGGTAGAAAGCATCGAAACCTTTGATCAAAACTCGGGAATAATGATGGAGAAATTTGAATCATTTAATATTTATCCTGCTAACATTTTCGTTACTGCGCCTGATACCTTGAACAAAGCTATGACATTTATTCAAGACGATATGGTGAAGCAAGTTGAATATTATAATAAGCTGGGCAAAACCATTGAAGCAAAACGTTTAGAAGAGCGTGTGAATTACGATTTGGAAATGATGCGTGAGTTGGGCTATTGTAGCGGTATCGAGAACTACTCTCGTTATTTTGATGGTAGAGTTCCAGGTTCTCGTCCCTTTTGTTTGTTAGATTATTTTCCTGAAGATTATTTAATGTTGATTGATGAAAGCCATGTTACGCTTCCTCAAGTGCGCGCTATGTTTGGCGGAGATTTTTCTCGTAAACAAAATTTAGTGGAGTATGGTTTCCGTTTGCCTTCTGCTTTAGATAATCGTCCATTAAAATTCGAAGAGTTTGAAACCCTTGTTAATCAAGTAATATACATTAGTGCAACGCCAGCCGAATATGAATTAGAAAAGAGTGAAGGTGTTGTTGTTGAGCAAATTATTCGCCCTACTGGTGTGTTAGACCCAATTATTGAAGTGCGTCCATGCACAAACCAAGTAGATGATTTGTTAGATGAAATACATAAAGTTGTTGCAAAGGACGAACGTATTTTAGTTACAACCCTCACCAAACGTATGGCAGAGGAGTTAAGCAAATACATGACTAAATTAAATATTCGTTGCCGTTATATACATTCGGATGTGGATACATTAGATCGTGTTGAAATTTTACGCCAATTACGCATTGGAATGTTTGATGTGTTAATTGGAATTAACCTGTTGCGTGAAGGATTGGATTTACCAGAGGTTTCTTTAGTTGCTATTTTAGATGCCGACAAAGAAGGCTTTTTACGTAACGAACGCAGCTTGGTGCAAACCGTTGGTCGTGCTGCACGCAATGTAAACGGACGTGTAATTATGTATGCTGATAAAATAACTGGTAGCATGCAATACACCATGGACGAAACTGAACGCAGAAGAAAACGCCAAATTGAATACAATTTTAAACATAAC
>CANJJP010000197.1 GCA_947474485.1 Bacteroidota bacterium
CGTAAACCATTTTAAGATGCTCACCAATCATTTGAGCGTTTCTTCCTTCAATATTGTGGCGCTCTACAAAATGAACCAATTCTCCATCTTTAAACAATGCAATTGCTGGTGAGGATGGAGGATAAGGTGCAAAATGCTTACGCGCTTGGCCTACAGCATCAATATCAAAACCTGCAAATACCGTTGTAAGTTTACTTGGTTTTTTATCTCCGCTTAAGCTCATTTTAACTCCCGGACGAGCAGCTCCCGCAGCACATCCACACACGCTATTTACAACCATTAAAACTGTTCCTTTGCTATTAATAGCAGCTTCAACTGACTCAGCAGAGTTGCAATCTTCAAAACCTACCGTAGTAAGTTCTTCTTTCATTGGTTTTACTATACTTTCTGGATACATGATATTATAATTTTAATTATTATTTCGATTTATAAAGATACAAAGATACGAATCAAATCTTAATTATAATTAATCTAAATTAAGTGAAATGCAAGTAAATGTTAAATAGGGCTTGCAAAAAAGCGTCATCTGCACCGTTGTTTTCAGTATTTAAATTAGTCATTTACACAAGTAAACTACTAAGTTTAATACTTTGAAAACGCATCGCATCAAATTCTTTTGCAAGCCTTGGAAATAATATGTTTTATATTAGCTCCATAATTTGCTTGGCGTTACTGATCGTGTTGAATTTTTCAAGGTTTTCTTCTCGCTTTGTTATTTCCTCCTGGCTAAATTCTTTTTCGAACAATGAATTTATTTTTTCAACGAATTCAGTACTTGTGTTTGCAGTTTCACAACAGTTTTTAAGATTAGTTCCGTAAAGCATTTTGTCGTTTACCAAACAAAATCTTCCTGCAAATAATGAATTCAGTAATTTTAATTTTAAACCACTTTCTTGATGTGTGTAAAGACAATTGATATGTGCGTTTTTTAGTAAGTGACTTAGGTTTTCATCACTCGAATTTGCAATGATTTCAATATTTGAATACTTTTTTGCTAATTGAATTAATGAATCCTGTGGATTTAATCCTGCAATAACTAATTTATTTGTTGTTTTAGAAAATACTTCTTTAATTAAATATTCGGCAGCTAAATAATTTTCTGAAACACTTAAATTGCCATGATACAAGGTATAATCACCTTTGCCTATCAAGCATTCAAGCTCTGTGTAGGGATGAAAGCTGGGCAAGTATTTTATGTTTTTTTCAGGAAATTTATTTTGTAAGTATTTCGTGTCTTCCTCCGAGACAACCAACATTGCATTAGCATTGATAAGTTGACTTTCAAATTTTTCTAATTTGTTCGCCTCTGTTTTAAAATACCATTTTTTTAAAATGCTTTTTTCTGATACCGCTAAGTAGCGGTAATATTGATGCTCGATATTACTTTCTCTATAAATTTTAAAACGTTCTTTTAGTCTTTCATCATTTAGAATAGCGCAGGTATGCAAGCCTTCAAATAAAATGGGGTCTTTATCTAGCAACAAATTTTGTATGAGTTGTTCAGATCTCCTTGATTTAACAATAAACGGAACGCCGCTAAACTGATTGAAAACTGAAGTATTTCGTTTGTAATAATAAACCTTGTCGCAGTATTTGTTTAACTCTTTTGCCTCGCCTCTTCCATATTCGAAACAATGTAAAATTATTTTAACACCCAATGCATGCAAGGCTTTTAATTTGTAAAACACATCAATTACTCCTCCATAATTGGCGGGGAATGGAACATCAAATGATATAATATGTAGTGTTTTCAATCGCTTGAAATTAATAAAATTATTGTAATTTTAACCGAATATGTCAAACCTTAGCTTGCTTTTTATAGTATTCCTGTTGCTGAACATTTTTTTTGTTCCTACTGCCGCTGCGCAAGAGTTTAAAAATGCGGATGTTTGCAAAACAGAAGTAATTCATTTTAAACAACATTTCTACCTCATTTCATATAAAGAAGAAGGCAATTCGCTTTACTTATTTGTTGAACAATTAGCCGAAAATCTTAGTAAAACGAAAGAATACCAATTGAGTTTAGGTAATGCAAAATGCGCAGGTTTTTATTCTCCGCAGGTTGATACTTTGCACGATTATATTAATATTTCGTTGCAGCAATTGGATAACGCTAAAACAACACGTGTTGTGCGCTTAAATACTAAACTCGCTTTGGTTGCCGATTTGCCCAATTCAGTTATCACTCGTGTAAACACTTTCACCGCTTTTGAAACCGAATATTTATATGCAAAGAAAAATTTATACGTTGTTCGTCCATTATCAAAAGACTCGGCACACAAATATATTTTGCAGCAATACACGTTAAAGGATGAAACAAAATTATTTGAGTATAATGCAGGTTGGCAATTAAATTTTGCCAAACAATCTTACCATCGTTGCCATATTATTGCAGCTAACGAAACATTTGTTTACATATTTACAACCGTGTTGGATGGATCCAAAAAAGGGCAATGGCTTTTGTTTATCGACCCAATAAAAGGGGATATTTTGCATTCAGAAAGATTAAATGATGAGAATGAAGGCTTTACTTTTTTGTATGGAAACCATGCGTATAATTCAGAAACAAAGGATTTAGCTGTAGTTGGTTATAAATTAAATGCAAAGCAAGTTAGCACTGATTATAGTAAACTTGATTTAACCATAGGCAAAACAAAATTGTTTCCAGTGTTTATTTGTACTTTTGATTCTTCGGGTTTTGTAAAAGAACGTACTGATAATTTTATTCCGGTTCCTGTGGATGTGGAGCGGGAGAAGGACTTCAAACAGTACCTGTGTAAGATTATAAAAATGGAATACAAAAATAATCAGTATACTTTTGTTTCGGAGATTTTAGGAGCAGCTGCAGCTGCTAAGGAATTTAAAACTTATGGTTATACTTTTAGCATGCTAGAGCATAATGAAGAAGGAATACTAAAACCAAAATTTGCCCAGTTTAATTGCACCTACCGCGACTCAAAAAACAAAGAAGCAAAAAATATTTTTAATCAACATGCCTATTCGGGAAAACAAGATGTAGATGAATTGTTTTACAAAAATGCCATTGTATCTGTTAGTAGCGGCTTTGCTTGGAATCTTCCTTTTGGTGCAGAAAAAGTAGTAGGCTACTCTACGATAACAACAAAATCAAAAAAGACCTTAATTTACAAATACACTTTCGAAAACATGAAATGGACTAGCGCAGAACTTATGAATACCGAACCGCTTCCTGCTTTTAAATTGTTTAATGTAAATATTGATAAAGCAAATTTGTTTAATGCGGAGAATATGGATGAAGTGTTGAAGTTTAATTTGGGTGTTGTTGGAGGGATGAAATAAGCGATAACTTCTAAATACACTCTTAGTATATAAGACTTATAAAACCATTTGTGAGCTAAGTCTAAAAAACAATGTTTATAAAATTTAAACCTACTTCTTATTATAAGTCAATTTCAATTTCTTCAAACTCTCTACTATTGATTGTGCAATCAAAAAATCGCGGTACCAGTTTTGGTCGGCAGGGATAATTTGCCATGGGGCAGCCTTGTTGCAGTCCTTAAAAATGCGTTCGTACGTTTTCATATAGATATTCCATAGCTTGGCTTCTTTTGCATCTTGGTCGTTGTGCTTCCAAAATTTTTTGTAATCGGTTAAACGCTCCTTGAGTCTTTGTGTTTGTTCTTCTCTCGAAATGTGTAAATAGTATTTTAAAATGAGTGTATCATTATCAACTAAAAATTCTTCAAACTGATTGATGTGTATATATCGTTTTTCAATTGTTTCTGTTGGTAAAAGTTTGTGCACGGTTGGCACTAAAATATCTTCGTACTGCGAGCGATTAAATATTTTTATCATTCCTTTTTCGGGCACATTTTTGTGTATGCGCCATAAAAAGTCGTAACCTTGTTCTTCTGTATTGGGCGCTTTAAAAGCCTTTACGGAGCAGCCCAGTTGGTTAATGCCTCTAAACACAGATTTAATTGCCCCGTCTTTTCCCGAAGCATCCATGCCTTGAAAAATAATTAGTACTTTATATTTACCTTGAGCATACAAAATATTTTGTAATTCGCTTATTTCATCTGCTAAAATTGTAAGTTGATGTTTGGTTTTTTCTTTATCAAAACTTTTTGGTGCGCGAGTAGAAATGGTTGATAGCTCCATAGTGTAATTTTATTGTAAGGTAGTAAAGTATTGGCAAATAATTTATGTAGTGTTATGTATTAAACGATAAAATGAGTACTTAAATATAGGCTTTTAAAAAGATTGTTGGTTTGGAATGTTTACTTATTTATCATGGTTATTTAATTAGTAAAAGTAGATTAAATAAAATGAGGCCGATCAATCTCAGGGTGACTTTTGGTAAAGGAAAGCAGTGTCATTTTATTTTTATGTTAAATACAGTGTTTTGTGCAATAAATTTTTTAAAAAAGTTGGAATTTGATTTTTTTTAATTGTTATTGTACTCGAATTGAAATCTATAGAATTAGCTTTATTTATTAATAAATTGTTGATGTTCAGAAGAAAAATTCATACTATTAATAAAACAAATTCGATAAGTAATTATACACCAATGATGAATAAGTTAAAACCAAAAACAATGAAAGCGATTTATGCATTAACAATAGTATTGTTTTTCCAAATTGGATTAACTGCACAAACAGTTTATACCGATTACACCGACGGTAAAATATATGTTAGAACAAAGGCAAGTTTTAATCCTCAACTTC
>CANJJP010000198.1 GCA_947474485.1 Bacteroidota bacterium
AACCTCATTGTTCAGCCTTTTCAAAATGCTTTCTTTTTTCATTTTTTTCGGGCTTTTATTTAGCTCGTTTTTTTGGGTTTTTTCTTTGTTTTCAAATTAGTAGTAAACAGGTTCAAAACACAAGATGAAAAAAGGGATACAAACCCTTTAAAAAAAGCATTATGTTAAAATCAAAAATCAAAACACACAAATCAGGTAAAACCTACAGTCAACCGCACTTTTTTATTTTAAATAAAGGGCTCAACTCAGGCAAGCCATTCAGGCATTATGTTTGCAATTCATTTGTTTTCCTGGCAGATGATAAAAATGAAAGAGATTTTTATTATTTCATGCTTCAGGGCATTTGGGAGCTTCGTTTGTTACGTCCATACCTCAAAGGCTCAGTCATTGAGTTTGTTCGTTTAGGTGATGTAATTGATGTAATTGAAGAAACTTTAAACTCAGTTAATACCGGCAATCGTTCATTTGCAGATGTTCAAAATACATTAGCTCAAATTGAGGCGCATCAAAATAATTTGCAACAGCAACTTTCTCATTTAATGCAATTGCGCAAAGCTTTATTTTGTAAATATTTAACCAAGTAAACCAAAAAAAGGTCGCCTTAGCTGGCGACCTTTTAAGATAATTTAAAAAAAACATTATAATCTAACAAGTTCCAACTCTTCTAATCGTATTGCCATTGTTTCGTTTGACACTTCGAATTGTTGAGCTAGTGAAGGAAAAGAAACCGAACCAAATTGTTCAGTTGACGCAATTATTTTAGATAAATCTCTATCGCTTTTACACTTATCTCTTAAATCCGTAATACGCATACCTAGTGCCAATGCAGTAGATGTGTTAAGTCCAATTCTAGTCGACAAAAACAGCTGCTGGAACTGCTTTTTCACCAATTTACTTGGCATTAAAAAACATGAAGCAAATTTATTCGCTTGCCATTCTTTAAAATCAACTGTTGTGTTAACCGAAGACCCATCCATTGGTCTGTCTCTATGCAATACTAAATTTGGGTGCAAAATAGCGTGCCCAAGTTCATGAGCTATTGTAAAGTTAATTGTCTGCGGCGCAAAATTTTTCGATATAGATAGATGTTTGTTTTGTGTATCAATAACACCAGCTGTTTCAAAATAACCATCTAACGTTTCGTAACTCTCCAATAAATCTTTTTGTTGATACTGGTAGCCCAATTTCTTCAATAATTTTACGGGGTCAATTATCTCAATAGGCGTCACAGGTTCATTTTTTTTCCATATAGTATCTTTGTATACCCACATTGTATTCTGAATATCTGTTACCAGTTTTCCAATCTGCTCATAGGTTAATCCTTCTCTTAATTCCAATCCACTTTTTAAATCATTAATTTCTATAAAGAACTGATGCATCTTTTTCGCTTCTTCTTTCAAATTTTCTTGACGGTCATCCTCTTCTAACAACAGCTTATCTCTAAATTTTTTAATATCATCTGCTTCTGATCTCATTTTAATAGTCCACTCATCGTTTCCAAAAGATAAAAGATTTAAATTAATGATTGCCAAACATCCCGAAACAGCAGAGAGAGCGCTATTTATCGCTACGCTGGAATCACCTCTTGCTGACTGAAAACATCTATCAAATATATAAAGTCCTATCTCAGCTAATCGTATACAATACTTAGCAATAGCAACGGGTATTTCAGTAGCAACTTTAAGTTCTTCCAACGCGTCTTTCGCAAATATACTTTTCTGCTCAATATCTTCTTCCGTATCTCTCGAGGTTCTTGCCTCAATAGTTCTTCCAAATTGCTTAGAGTCTTCTTGTATTAATTTTGTTAATTCTGGATAAATATCGCTTTCAACTTCTTTTAATATAATTTCTAAGTCCTTAGCAAGATGCTTATAGGCAGCACGTACTTTAGTGATTTCAATAACAGTTCTAATCATTTCTGCTGCTAACATCCCATTTAAAGCCGCAGCACTACCAGAACCTGGTTTATGATTCCCAGCTCCAAATTTTTGTAGTAATGTTTTAACTTGTAAATCAATTAAATTTTCCATAATAATAAAGATAACAAAAAAAAGGTCGCTCCTTGCGGGCGACCTTTTTACTCTAATTTTCAAAGTCACTTAAACTTCTTAAGCAACCACTTCAACAATAAAGAAACTCCAAAACTAACCACTGCACCAAGTACAGCAAGGACAACTGTTTTAATAATATCCGATGAACCTATGTTCACTAATACAGTTAAGACTGTTCCTGAAACAGTGCCCATGATAGTTCCGCTTTCTATGTTATGATGTGTTGACATAATTTAGTTTTTAAGCAATACCTGAATCAGCTTTCGTTAATTTAGAGCCGCAACGTTCGTGCACACTTACGTCGATATCTGGAATTTGTCCCGATTCTGCTTTAGTAACTTTTGCATTTACCCAAATTTCTTCCTGAAATTCCTCAACGAGTCCAGAATCTGCTTTGGTTAATTTTGATCCATCACAAGTGATGGAAAAAATAATTTTCCTTGCGCTTAATTCAACCTTTGCTTCATCAGGTATAATTTGTAACTCAACTTTTGTTTGCTTAGTTCCGATTTGATTTTGTTCTTCTTGCATCTTAATCATGATTTTAATAATTAGTATTCAGTTTTGTTTAATTGTTTCGTTTTCGGTCACAGTTTGGCTTATAGCAGTGGCCACACTACCAGCTACAATTAAATAACCGCCTATGGTTACAATAATTGTGGGTATAGCTATTGGCGCTGCAACAATAACGCTACCTGCGGCAGCTAATCCTAATCCAACGTTTCTTAATATTTTAAAGAACTTTGGTGTTGGGGATTTTAGTCTATCAATAAGTTTCATAGTTCGTTTTTTGATTTAATAGTTAGATAAATTTTTTCTTGTTGTTCTAGCCTTGGAAAAGCGATGGAGATTATTTTCTTTAAGGCACTCTTAGATTCATAACCCTTTCCTGCCGATGCTAAAAATGTAACAGGTGCAATACACCCTTTCAATTCTTTTAGTGCATCGTTTGCAGGATGAATTAATATAAAGGCTCTGTTTGGCACATTCATTAAAATAAAATGCCATTTAAATTTATCATTATATCTTTTTACCATTGCATACCTGCCTTCAGGTATGCATGAAATCATTTTTTGATTTTCTTTCCAGGGTAATTCAATAGTATGACAAATTATATCATCGCCTTTATATAGAGTTCCATTAGTACCTAACTTATCGTATTTTCTAATGAGCATTAATTCCATGATTAATTTACCTCAACTATGCTTAACGAATTATAAGCTCCGTTCTTCAATGTGTATTGAACGCCATTTACTTCCTGAAAGAATTCAATTTGCAATAAATACAAATCCGTTCCTGCTCCTGCTGGCGCAGCTGCTGGTGTTAATAACATGTTTGTAGGATTCGCATCGATTGGCGCATTGACAATATTTGATAGTTGTACATCATAAATATTGTTTACAAAATCTACTTTTGCCCAAGAACTTTTAATACTCACATGAGTTGCTCCTGCCGGATAAGCAATGTCATTGATGGGTACAAGACCGTTAATCGTTATTTCACCCGTTCCAACATTCACTGAATAAGATTTAAATAACATACTTCCTAAAATAGCTTTGTTATTAAAATTAAATCCTTTCAACAATGCTTTTGCAGGAGCAAGAGCAATAGCAGTGCCAACAGTTCGTTCTCCGCGTGCTGAGGTTGTATCAAGATTTTTTATATCAGTCATCACTTTTGTTAATCGAGATGTAACTCGGTTATCTGAAGCGGTCATTACCATAGTGCGTAACGAATCTCTAAGAGTTTTTCCAGAGGTGGCTGATGATCCAAATTCAGCACCGTTTTCTCTTGTTCTAACAAATGCTGGGTCGTTAGCTATTCTGCTAGCATCCACACCGCCTTTTTCACGAGCCAAATGCCCGTCTTGTGTTTTGTAAAAAGATAATTCTCCGATTTTTCCTTTTAGCTTGATTATTCCTTTTTGTATTGCCATGATTATAATTTTTAAATTTTAGTTTCATTTTGTTGGCTGCTGCGCAGTCAACCACCAAAACGGTCAAATTTAAATCCTATCGCGAATAGATTTTTTTGACAATACAAAAGTATATTAGCTTTTAATCACAATGAAATAGCGTGTTCCGCTTATAATCATTTTGTTAATTTTATTCCGATTATGCCACATTATTCAATAAATGATAATGTTATCTTTGTTATACATAATGTATAATTAATGTATAGATAAAGCATAGATAGTGTATGAAAGTTCCGCAGCGTATTTGTATTTACCCTAAAGATATTATGCGTATAACTGGAAAAAGTGAAAGATATGGTCGTAAACTTCTTGAAAAAATCAGAGAGAAGAATCAAAAAGAAGTACATCAATTTATTACCATAAAAGAATTTTGTTCTTATACAGGCATTGATATTACTGATGTTCAAGTAAGCTTATCAACTTAAAAAAAATATTAAATTCACATTGATTAAATTTTATTTAATCAATTTTTATTTTTAACTTCGTTTCAACAAGTTCATTAACAAGCTGAATTGAAGTATTTTAAAAGGTGGCATTTTCGGTGGCATTGATTAATAAAACTGACTCAACTAACTGAAAGCCAAGTGCTATTATATTATAAGTGGTTCCCGTCCGGACCGCAAAACCCTGGTAAGAAATTATCAGGGTTTTTCGTTTTATATATTTTCTGTATTTAAAGT
>CANJJP010000199.1 GCA_947474485.1 Bacteroidota bacterium
AAATTTGCCTTTTCATCTTCATAGATAAGTATTTTAAGAGGCTTACCTTTTTTATTTACCTTGTCCTCAAAATTACATTTGAAGACATTACAATAATATAAATCTTTAACGTTTTCATTCTCATCTTCTTCAATAATTAAATTGAAGTGTTTCCCTGAATTTCTACCACAAAACAACATGCCATTTTTATTGTTATTTGAACAATCTTTTGAACCACATTTTCCAGAATATGACTGTAAAGTGTCTTTGCTCTTTTTAACTTCATCAAAGATTTCTTTTAGCTTGTTTAAAAACATTTCTTTAGTCGCATCCTGATATGTCAAGTTCTCATCTAAAATTAGTTCTAACGACACCAAATCCAATGCTGTAATAGCATTAACTATAGTTTCTTTTTTTCTGTTAAAAATGGTAACATCTCCCATTTGGAGTAGATGCTGTATTAATTTTTGTTGCTCAGGCGTCATTTTATGAAACTATTTTTCTTTAATATTATTTCAGTTAAAACAAAAGATTTTTTTTTAAGTCTACTTTTAATTATTAAATCTAGAAAAACATTTAAAAATAAATCTTTATCTATTAATTGAAAATCTAGATAATAATCTTTGTTGAGTTTAATTAGATTAACATCTTTAAATTCTCCTTGTCCAGAGTAGATAGTGGTATATTCCACAGTTTTTAAAAAGTGATTTAATAATTCATCAAATCTAATAGTATCTAATTGCCTTAAATCTTCATCAATCAAAAACGATAATCTTACGTTGATTTTATAATGTACTTCATCTGGGTATTTAATTTTTATCTCTCTTAAAAAAGTTTCAATTTCTGAGTAATCTTTTGTAATTATATTATTAAAATCATTTATTTCACCTAGATTTCCTTCTGTATATGATAGATAATGTAATTTATTTTCTAAATCAAAATAATAAGAAGTCGAACAAAATTTAATTTTTGAGTTAGTTACAACATAAAAAATTTGATTCATAATACAATGTTTATATTACAACTAATTCTATAGCAGTATTTCTTATTAATGGCGTTCCTGAACTAATAGATTGACTTTTTACTTTTCCTATTAAATTACCTTTTAATTTCACCTTAAGTCCCATATTTTCTAATAAAGAAACAGCATCCATTGCAGGCATTCCTTTTACATTTGGAACGATATTTTTTTCATTAAGTGCCATCGCAGAATACTTATTAAATTTATTATCCTGTTCACGCACTTTTTTATTCAGATTTTTAACTTCATTAGTAGATGGTGAATCTGTAAATATCTTTTGAGCTATTCTTTTAAAAACAGGACCAGCTACATCAGAACCATAGTATGAACCAGTCGCAGTGCTTGGCTTGTGAACTACAACAATGCAAGTATATTTAGGATTATCCACCGGGAAGAAACCAACAAATGAAGAAATATAATACTTATCAGCTCCGCCATTAACTCCATAATTACCTTGAGCTGTTCCTGTCTTCCCAGCCATTGAAAAGTCTTTTGAGTAAATACTTTTTGCCGTACCTCTCTTCACCACATTTTCCATTACAGCTTTTAATTTCTTGATAGTACCTTCTGAACATATCTTAGGATTGATAACCTCTTTTTCAAACTTCTTGATGGTTTTATTTTTTTCTTTTATCTCAGAAACAAATTGTGGTTTTACCATTTCACCATTATTGGCAATAGCATTATAAAGCGTCAAGGTTTGCATTGGCGTAACTTCAACACCATAACCAAAGGCCATCCAAGGCAAAGACAATCCGTTCCACTTCGAGGTATTGGGTTGGGGAATTAATGGTACACCTTCGCCTTTTAAACATAAGCCTAGTGGCTTGTTAAGCCCCATACGGTTGATACGGTCAATAAATTGCTTTGGGTTGTTTTTGTAGTTTTCATAAACCGCTTGAACCAAAACAGTATTGGATGATATTTCAAATCCTTTGGCTAATGATATTCGTTGCTCCCCTTCCCTATGAGAATCTACCACATCTTTTCCAAAATAAGTAATCAACCCTCCATTACGGTCATATACTTTACTCGTATCTACTTTATTATCATCCAATAAAGCAATCATATCAACTAGTTTAAATGTAGAACCTGGCTCTCCCTTCTCCCTGATAGCGTAATTAAGTCTTTCTTTATAAACAGTGTCTTTTTCAGTCCTGCCGAGGTTTGAAATGGCTTTTATATGACCTGTTTTCGTTTCCATAACTATAACACAACCATGTTCGGCTTTTTTCTTTTGTAACGCATCCAACAAGGCATGGTGTGCAATATCTTGAATGTAAACATCAAGTGTAGAAACAATATCATATCCATCTGTCGGCTCAACTTCATTATCGTCTCTTATGGGTTTGTATTGACCTTTGGCAATTTTTTGTTTTAAAACTCTACCATCTTTACCATTCAAATAATATCCAAAAGCACCTTCCAAACCAACACCATTTTTATTGCCATTTTTATCAATCCCAATATAGCCTACAGTTCTTTGAGCAATCTCACCAATAGGATGTTTTCTGACTTCCCTAATACTATCCATTCTACCTCCAGCATAATTGCCTAATTTTAGAATTGGAAAAGATTTTAATCTATCATATTGACTATAGCTTAAATCTTTACCGATTAATAAAAATCGATTTTTATTAGTTCTGGCTAATTTTAATTTGGTTTCAAAATAACTAGAAGGCTTTCCAAATAAAATACCTAATGAATCTGATAAAGCATTGATGTTTTTATCAAACACTTTTTCTGTTGGTGCCAATGCATCAAAACGAACATTATAAATAGGTACAGATACCGCTAACAGACTTCCATCTGATGAATATATATTTCCTCTATTAGCGGGAACAATAAAACTCTTCACACCTTGTTTCTTGGCTAGTTTTCTATAATATTCACCATGTTCCCATTGTATGTTGGTTAATTTGAACACTATAAGCATGGCAAATAAGAATATGGCAAAGGCCACAAAATAAATCCGGTAAGAAATAGAATTATCTACTTTGGTCATGAAATAAATATTAGAGTTCCAAATTTAATCTTTTTTAGGAATAACCTTAAATAATAATTGAAGGCTTTAATAAAAATAATTTACTGCATGTTTTAATTTTGGTTTTGCAAGGTTGCAAGGAATTCTTAGTCTTAGATGCTATATATAATTTTGTGCAATAATTTAAAACAAACAATATTATGAAAAACAAAAAAACACTTTACCATTTTGTATTAGACAAAAGTGGTTCCATGAGCAATTGTGTTGAAACTACCATTAATGGTTTTAATAATCAGTTGGACACAATCAAGCAATTACAAAAAGAATTCCCTGAACAAGAATTTAAAGCATCGCTAACTATTTTTGACAACAATGTGGAAACTGTTTTTTCTCAAGTAGGAATAGAAGAATTTACAACTCTAACCTATAAAAACTATAATCCAAATGGTTCGACAGCTTTACTTGATGCAATTGGCATTTCAATTAACGAAATTAGAATAAAAAACGAAACAAAAATTATTACAGATGAAATGAGTGTGGTAGTTGTCATTTTAACTGATGGAATGGAAAATGCCAGCAGACAATTTACCTATCATCAAATTGCTGCTACTATTAAATCATTAGAAGAAACCGACAGATGGACTTTTACTTTTTTAGGCGCTGACATTGATGCTATTCATACCTCTAAAATGTTAAACATCCGAGAAGAAAATGTGATTTCATTTAACAAGGGCGATATGAACAATATGATGAATGATATAAGCGAAGGGATGCGCCAATATTCACATAGCAAAAACGAAGGAAAAACTAAAAAAGACTTTTTAGATTTTATTGCAAACAAAGACCGTAGAAAATAATTTAAAAAAATAATAAAAAATGAAAAATTACACATTTAATAAAGAACAAGGATGTTGGTATATTGATTTACCAAACTGGGAAGGAACAAAAGGGGAATTACAGATGGTTGGAGGTGCAGATACGTTATTAGACCGTTTATCTAATAACGGAACAACGGTAGATGTTATGCTATCAACAGATAAAAATTGCCCTGAAGGATTTGAAACTCTTAAAAGAATAATTAAAACTCCACCAAATGGTTGCATTTATCATTTAGGATTTGCGCCGGTGTGGTTATGTAACGTAACTAAATTTGTTTTTGAAGGAATATTTCCCAAACAAATTAATTTTAAATTAATTTAAAAATTATTAGGTAGAAAAATTGGGTTTTGTTGGGAATTAAAAAAATCACAAAACCCAATTAAACATTTTGATGATTTAAAAAAAATAAAAATTATAAAATTAGAATAAAAATACTACTTTAGATTTATGAATATACACTTATTACGATCGCCAGAATTAAAAGTAGAAACCTATCGAAATGTGTTCGATATATTTAATTCATCTAAAGGTCCTATGCGTTTTTTAGCCTGTGAAAAAGAAATTTTAGAATTAACAACTGATGAAAAAGATAGAGTTTGGAAAAAAAAAGAAGACTTTCAAAAATTAAAAAAAATAATAGATAATTCAGATGAAGATTCAATTTGTTATGATTCAGCAATAGAATTTCCCTATGTTGAAAAAGTAAAATCTTGGGAGCAACTATTTGCAGAATGTGATGCATATAGAAAGAAAAAAAGAATAGCAGAAAAGGACATAGTGGTTTTGCTGACAGATTTTGGTAACGACCAAAATTGGTTTGGTGGAGTATC
>CANJJP010000200.1 GCA_947474485.1 Bacteroidota bacterium
GTACATTGGAATATCTAATTCTTTACTTCTTAATTCTTTAAGCATCGCCTGAAGTTCTTTTCTTTCAGGGCTTCCAGCTGCATAACTTTTTATTGGTTCGTTAGCTGCAACGGGTACTTTGTAAATTCCTTTTGGCATAATATATAGAGTTTTAAAATTCGAATTTAGAGTACAAATTTAGTAAATTATTCGCAGCTCATAAGTAACAATATAGATTAAAATTCTACCCTAAATCCAACGATATTCTTACAATTGAATCGAATAACTTACCTTTACGTTTTATGTTTTGAAATTATGAAGTTTGAAGAGTTAAATTTAAGTAAGCCATTAGGAAAAGCATTAGCCGATTTAGGCTTTGAAGATGCTACACCCATTCAAGAAAAGTCATTTCCGGTAATTATGTCGGGAAAAGATGTAGTGGCTATAGCACAAACGGGTACAGGTAAAACCTTTGCTTATTTGTTGCCTATTTTGCGTCAACTTACTTATTCTGAGCAAAAACAACCACGCGCTATCATTGTTTTGCCTACACGTGAGTTAGTGGCGCAGGTGGTTGGAGAAATTGAGAAATTGTCAAAATACATGAGTGTTAGATTCACAGGGATTTATGGTGGCTCTAACATTAATAAACAAAAACAAGCTGTGTATGATGGCTTGGATATTTTGGTAACAACGCCAGGAAGACTAAATGATTTAATTCTTACCAGAAGCATTCAATTGCAAATGGTTAAGAAATTGGTTATTGATGAAGTTGATGAAATGTTGAATTTAGGTTTTAGAGCACAACTTTTCACTTTAATGGATGCTTTACCTTTAAAGCGTCAAAACCTTTTGTTTTCGGCAACTTTGGATGAAGATGTAGAAAAATTAATTGGTAAGTTTTTTCTTGAACCACAGTACATAGAGTTAATTGCACGTGGTACTCCAATCGATAAAATTGACCAACGTGCATATCCAGCTCCTAATTTTTATACTAAAATAAATTTACTCGAGCACTTATTGGACAATACGCCTGATATGAATCGTGTTTTAGTATTTGTGAAAAATAAAAAATGGGCAGATTTATTATATGAAGAAATGGCACCTTCTTTTAAGGCGCAAACAGGTGTTATTCATTCAAACAAATCTCAACCGCAACGTTTTAATGCAATTAAACATTTTTACGATGGAACACATCGCGTGTTAGTTGCGACCGATATTATTGCACGTGGTTTAGATATTCCTGAAGTAACACATGTTATTAATTTTGATATTCCAGTTGAGCCTAACGATTACATTCATCGTATTGGTAGAACAGGTCGTGCAGATAGTATTGGAACATCAATGGCTTTTGTGAGTCCTTTAGAAAAAGATAATTTAAAGGCCATCGAAGCTCTGATGAAGAAGAAAATCACCATGGAAAAGTTTCCTGTTGAAGTAGAGGTTTCTCCTAAACTGATTCCAGATGAACGCCCGGTGAAGAAAGACAAAAACATTCATAAGTTTAATAAGAAGATTGAAGTTTCTGGCCCTGCATTCCATGAGAAGAGTGAGAAAAATAAACAAGTGCCTCAAGTAGGAAAACGCCGCCAAGAAAGAGCTAGAAGGGTTAAGTTAGCTAATATTAGGAGGAAGGGAAGTAAATAGGATTCGTCAAGCTCAGCCTGACAAAGAGGAAGGAAGAAACATCTGTTTAATTAATTTACGATAGTCAGGCTGAGCTTGACGAAGCCCCAATTTTCAATATACATGGAAATTTTTCAAATAGCTTTAGTGGTGAAGGATTATGATGAGACGATTGAGTTTTATACTCAGAAGTTGGGCTTTGATTTAATTGAAGATACTAATTTGAGTGAAACAAAACGTTGGGTTGTTGTTGCGCCTAAAAATTCTAAAGGATGTAAATTATTGTTAGCTCAAGCTTCTAACGAAGAACAATTAACAAGTGTTGGAAACCAAAGTGGGGGCAGGGTGTTTTTGTTTATGCATACCGATGATATAAAAAGAGATTACGCTAACATGAAACAAAACGGCGTAACAATTGTTCGCGAACCTGTTGAAGAAAAATGGGGAACTGTGCTTGTGTTTGCTGATTTGTATGGTAATCTGTGGGATTTGATTGAAAGGAAAAAGTAAGCTCCTTTTTAGGTATTCTTGGCTAAATTTCCTCATTTTCAGCCTTCCACAAATCGCATACTTTTTCTTATATTTACCACTTGTTATAAAGAAATTTAATTTTAGTAAATATGAAGTTATTACAAGGAAAAACGGCTCTTATCACAGGGGCATCTAGAGGAATTGGAAAAGGAATTGCAGTTAAGTTTGCAGAACAAGGCGCTAATATCGCTTTCACGTTTTTAAGTTCGGTAGAAAAAGCAAAAGCTTTGGAAGCTGAATTAGCAGCCTACGGAATTAAAGCGAAAGGATATCAAAGCGATGCTGCAGACTTTAAAGCTGCTGATGAGCTAGTAAATAGCGTAGTTGCCGATTTCGGCACAATAGATATTTTAGTTAATAATGCAGGTATTACTCGCGATACTTTGTTAATGCGAATGAGCGAACAACAATGGGATGAAGTAATTAATGCAAATCTAAAATCTGTATTTAATTTAACTAAGGCTGTTCAACGCCCAATGTTAAAAGCACGCAGCGGATCAATCATTAACATGAGTTCAGTTGTTGGTGTTAAAGGAAATGCCGGGCAATCAAACTATTCTGCTTCTAAAGCAGGTATTATTGGTTTCACAAAATCAGTTGCTTTAGAATTAGGTTCTCGTAATATTCGTTCAAATGCAATTGCTCCAGGTTTTATTGAAACTGAAATGACAGGTGCATTAGATGAAAAAGTAGTGCAAGGTTGGAGAGATAGTATCCCATTAAAACGTGGAGGTACATCTGAAGATGTTGCAAATCTTACATTGTTTTTGGCAAGTGATATGAGTGCATACATTACTGGACAGTGCATCAATGTTTGCGGCGGAATGCTTACCTAAGCAAATTAGAAATCTAACATCTTAAATAATCTCTGTGCCCGTTTTTTTAGTTGATATCATAACGCAATATTCCTTATGGTTTGCACCTTGCTGCATACTTGGTGGATTGCTGTTTGCATTAATTTTATATTATGGCTCACAACGAAATAAAGAACTGAGCAAAAAAGTGAAGTATGTATTGTTTGCTTTGCGAACTCTACTTGTCGCTTGTTTGCTTTTCTTTTTATTGGATCCTTTTATTAAACGAATGGTGAATGAAAAAGAGAAACCAATTATTGTGGTTGCTCAGGATAATTCATCTTCTTTGCTTAATAACAAGGACTCTGTTTTTATGAAAGGTGAATATTTAAGTTCATTAAAAGGACTGGTAGATAAGCTTTCTGATAAATATGATGTGAAATTTTATCGTTTCGCAGATAGAACAGAGTTGAATGATACCATAAACTTTAAAGGAAAAGAAACGGATTATTCTTCCTTATTTAATGAGATTGAAAATAATTATAGCAATCGTAATGTTGGTGCAATCGTTTTTGCCTCAGATGGCTTGTATAACAAAGGAACAAATCCAGTTTATTCATCGGATAAGATGAAGATCCCTGTATATACTATAGCTTTAGGTGATACTACCATTATTAAAGATATTAGCATTAAAAAAACAGACCACAATCAAGTAGCTTATTTAGGGAATAAATTTCCAATAGAAATAACTATTGATGCAAGGAAGTTTAGTGGGAAAGAAACAGCATTAACAATTACTAAAGCAGGAAAAAAATTAGCAGAGCAAAAAATTAAAATCAATGCAGATGCTTATACACAAACGTATAGCTTTATGTTGGATGCTGATAAACCAGGCGTTCAAAAATTTGTTGTGAATGTTGCTGCTTTGACTGAAGAACAAAACAAAGAAAACAACTATCAAACTTTTGTGATTGAAGTAATTGATACGCGTGAGAAAATTGCAATCATTACATCTGCCCCGCATCCTGATGTTGCTGCCATTAAGGAAAGTATTGAATCAAATCAAAACTATGAAGTGGAAACATTTTTGTTGGCCGATTTTAATGTTTCGGTAAAGCCATATAGTTTGTTTATTTTAAATCAAGTGCAATTGAGTTCGGCGCAAGGAACAAAAATAATGAATGATTTAACTGCCAATAATACTTCTTGGTTTTTGGTTTCTGCTTATGGTAGTGATAAAATCCCAGGAGTAAATGTTCAAGCTATGAGTTTAAAATACAACGATGCAGAAGCCATTGAAGCTAAAGGCTTTTCATTGTTTACTGTTTCGGAAGAATTAAAAAAGTTTTTTAAAGAATTTCCTGCGGTGAATTCTGTTATGGGAAATTACACCATTGCTAATTCGGTAAATGTATTATTGAATCAGCGCATTGGAATAGTAGAGACGGAGAATCCATTATTACTTTTTAATATTAATGGCGAGCAAAAGTCAGGAGTCTTTTTGGGGGATGGTCTGTGGAAATGGAAGTTGCGCGATTACGCCGATCATCAAAATCATAATTTGTTTAACGAGCTTACCGGAAAAATTGTGCAGTACTTAAGTGTGAAGGCAGACAAAAGTTTCTTTAGAGTAAAATCGAAAAAGATTGTAAACGAAAACGAGGCAATTGAAATAGAAGCGGAAGTGTATAATAATGCTTACGAATTAATCACTGAACCGGAAGTTACATTCGTGCTTACAGATGGAAATGATA
>CANJJP010000201.1 GCA_947474485.1 Bacteroidota bacterium
CCATTATTAAACTTTGCAATTCGAACTCTACCATCAAAAGCAGAAACAACCGTGTCGCCCGTTTCTAAGTCGATATCAGTGCCGTAATGAGGTCTCCTTCTTCTCCAACCAAAATCAGAAGTTACACCACCTTTGCAAGGAACAGTAAAACCACAACTCCAATCATCTAATAAATAAATAGTAGTTGAATCGGTTGTAAAATGTTGATCGAATAAATGAGGGTGAATTAAAGAAGTATCCCAGTTACCATATAAATCATGAGAAGGGAACATTAATAATGAATCAACCGAATCCATAAACATACCTGGTTCAAGAGCAACTGTTGTTGTATCATCACGCTTTACTGCTACTTTTTTAACAGCTACATGTTTTACGTTAACATTTTTCGAGGAAGACTTATGCGCTTTTGAATGAACCGTAGATTTTTTCTTACCCTTCTTTTTCTTCTTATCATCAATACCAGCAAACACACTTGTGCTTGCAAGCAATAATAAAAGGAATATGGATAAAATACGTTTCATTTGTTTTCTTATATTTCTTGTACGCAAATAGTTTCATTTCGTCTAAGAATTTTGCAAAAATAAGGTTCTAAACTTAAAAAGCAAATCGAATTAACGTTATTTCTAGGTTATTTTATCAACATATGAATCAAAAAAAGACAGGTACGTAGAAAGCAATTTTAACCAGCTAATTTTCAGTCAATTAACAGGATGTACGAGCGATGTATTTAGTAGGAAGATTGATGTGGACTGGCTTTCTTGCCTCCGAATCGCTATCCAATAACTCAAATAAAAGCTTAATCGACCAAGATCCAATATCGGATAATGGCTGTTCGATAGCAGAAATAGTAGGATTTGAGAAATTAAACACATCTATATCATCAAAACTCACGAATTTTAGTTTTTCGGGCACTTTTATCTTTTTTTCACGGAAATACTCCATACAAGCAAGGGCAATATTGTTGTTTGCAGCAAAAATCCCATCAATTGACTTCGTTTTTTTGTTCAATAACTCATCTAAATGCTCAAAAACCGAGTTTTTTATGTCGGAAAATGGGATTTCGAATAGCATATCGGCTTTAACATTTAGCTTATTTGCTTTTATGGCGTTTAAATATCCCTTTTTACGTTCTTCAATTGTGCTAATATAACCAGGAGAGATACTAAACATGGCAACATTTTTAGCCCCAGCTTTAATAAGCATTTCAGTTGCATTATATGCCCCGGTTTTGTTATCAACTCCAACACTTGGCACATCAACATCATCCAAAGTTCTATCCATTAAAACGTATGGAAAGTTACGCTTTGATAAAAAATCTAATTCAGATGCTGCTTTTAAAGTAGTACTCAATATTAAACCATCTACTTGCTGAGAATCAACAAGCATTTTAATCAAATTCATTTCTTTCTCCGAATCTTCATCCGAACTACAAGCCATTAGATGATAACCGTTCAGTTGAACTTTATCTTCAATCTCACGAATAATTTTCGAATAAAATGGATTAGAAATGTCAGGGACAATAATTCCAATTAAAAACGACTTACCTGTTCTTAACCTACGAGCTGCCTTGTTAGGCAAAAATCCCATCTCTTCGATTTTTTCTTCTACACGTTTACGAGTTGTTTCGCTAATACCGTACTTCTGAGTTTTATTATTTAAAACCATTGAAACTAGGGTTTTTGAAACGCCTAAACTTTTCGCAATATCATCAATGGATGGTTTTTTACTTTTTTCGTTCATTGTATTGCGAATATAGTAATTTATGGTTTAGTTGCAACACTACATTTGCACGAAATCAATACCTTTTCTCAGATAAGAGAGTGTTTCTGCTTCCTTGGAGCCATTTTCGGGAACAATATTATATTGCCAAGATGCATATTTAGGTAAACTCATCAATATGGATTCAACTCGTCCGTTGGTTTCTAAACCAAACTTAGTTCCTTTATCGTAAACCAAATTAAACTCAACGTATCTTCCTCTTCTTAAGTATTGCCAGTTTTGTTCTTTCTCGCTGTAAGGCAAGTTTTTATTTTTATTTACTATGCTTAAATAAGTTGGAGCAAATGTTTGTCCAACTTCTTGCCAAAAACTTACAAGCTTTTTAAATTCTTCTTCATTTGTTGAAGTTAGTCTATCAAAAAATATTCCGCCTACACCGCGTGTTTCTTTACGATGCGGAATAAAAAAATAATCATCTGCCCAATTTTTAAATTTCTCGTAATAAGAAGCGTCATGCTTATCACACACTGTTTTTAATGCTTTGTGAAAAAAAGCTGCATCTTCGGCTACAACATAATGTGGAGTTAAATCAATTCCTCCGCCTAACCATTTAGTTCCATTACTCATTTCAAAATAACGAATGTTCATATGAATAATAGGAACCATCGGATTTTTTGGATGAATAACAATTGAAACACCTGTTGCAAAAAAAGTAGAATCAGTTACTGCGTTTTCCCCTAAAGCGTGTTCCTTTTCTTTAAACAAAAAAGCAGGAGTGTTTCCATGAACTGCAGAAAAACCTACGCCACCTTTTTCAAAAACTGCCCCGTCCACTATAATACGGCTAATGCCACCGCCTCCTTCTTCCCTGCTCCACTCATCTTTAGAAAAAAAGGATGTTCCATCTTCATTTTGCAAATCATTGCATATTGATTCTTGCAGTTGTTTTAACCACAAAGTTATTTCTTCTTTAAATTCCATTTGATTAATTTGCTTTACTAAATTTGTAATCGCTATAACGGATCATTTTTAAGGAGCGATTATCAAATCCAGTTGTTTGTGAAGGACGAAAAAAATTAAAATCCATTACTTCACCTTTCTTTTTATACTGATCTAAATTTTTATAAAAATCTGGCCCATAATTTTTCAATGCTTCTAAATAATAAAGCGCTATATCAATTCCTTGATAATAATAATCTTCAGGGTCTGTAAAATAAGTTGCGTAATAAGCTTGCTTTGCCTTCTTCACAAATTCACTCGAATAATCAATGTAATAAGAACTAGGGAATAAAAAATTAAATTTATTTAAGTACTCCGAATCTAAGTGCTCTAGGCTAATCCATTTTCTCAACCCAATAACATTTAACTCTTTCTTTTTATCAATAAATGAATTTAGTTGAGTTAAAAAATCGGTGAGATAAACATCATCCTCGCTAATTATTACATAGTAATTTTTCTTATTAGGATTGTATGCTGCTTTTGCTCCTAACAAACCCTTTACTTCTTGAATAGTATCTTTATTGTTATCATAAACAATTGATAAGTAATCGTTATAATGCAATTTAAACGCTTTCATTAATGCTTGTTCTTTTGGTTTACCTGAGTTAATCATAACCACATTATGCGATCGAAATGAATCAACTACAAACTCTGCTAAGGTTTCAATTAAAGTAAAATTTGAAGGTGTTGTTTTGCTTGCAAATACGTTATCAAATAAAACCTTATTTTGTTGAGTAAGAGGAGTTACGATTGGAATACCAAGTTCTTTAGCGCTTTCGGCAACAACTTTAAATGAAGAATTGTAAACTGGGCCAATACACAAATCCAAATTTCGAAATCCATTTTCCTTTACAACTTTGAAAATTTGAACTGAATCCCTGTCTTGCGTATCAAAAATTTGCATATTAAATTTGCAATCTGAGGATTGTAACGAATCAATTGCGTATTTAATTCCTTGATACAATTCGAGTGCAATTGTTTGAGTGGAAGGAAAGTCTTGCTTATCTTTTACCAGTTGATCAACATTAATTAAATCCGTTTCATTAAACTGAAAAGGCATCATAATTCCAATATTATAAACAGGTTTCTTTGTTGCAATAACTGTATCTCGTAACACAACAACGCTTGGTTTTAAAGTAGAATCTTTAGTTGGTTTCTTTTCTCTGACCCTAACCATCTGATCAACCTTAACTCCATTTTTCGCGTCAGGATTCCATAAATAAAAATCATCTGAACTAATACCAAACTTTTTTGTAATTGCATAAACTGTTTCGCCTTTTTCCACTTTATACATTTCAAAAGCATCGCTAGGAAGAGAAATCGAAGTGTTAACCTGCTCAACTTGTTTTTTCCGTTCAACTATTTTCAATTGCTGTCCCTCTTTCAACCCGTTTTTAGCTAGTGGATTTAATACAGAAATACTTTCTTCGGTAACATTGTACTTTTTTGAAATCGAATACAAGGTTTCTCCTTTTACTACTTTATGAATTTGATACTTTTCGTAATCTGCCTGACTAAACTCATCTGTTTTGATTTTGCCATAAGGCACTTTCAATTCTTGACCCGGTTTTATACCGTCAATAGCTTCAGGATTTTCAATTACAATTGCATTTAAATCCGTTTCATATAATTTTGAAATAGCATACAAGCTTTGGCCTTTTTCTACCTTATGCAAATAAAATTTCTTACCATTAATGGTTTGAATGTTAGACGACTTAGTTGCAGTTTGAGAACAAGCACTAAAAGTGAATCCAATTATAAATAAATAAGTAAAAATGAAATTGCGCATACAGAAAGTAAAACTACAAATTTAATTCCAAATTTTTAAAGGACGTTTAGATATTTAGGAATTACGTATTTCTTCCTCTTCCATATGAGGAGCGAAAATAAATACATGAGCAAGTGCAATTACCATTCCACCAATAGATTGCTCAATTAATTGCCATAAACAATCTACCATC
>CANJJP010000202.1 GCA_947474485.1 Bacteroidota bacterium
AATAAAAACGAGTTAGCATTCCATCCTTGTTAAATTCATAAGAATGAATTAAACCCTTATCAACTGCAACTTGTAAATCCTTCTTATCAATAATATCAAACACTAAACTTTTGATGTTATGTTTCTTTATGTACTCAGGATTAAAGTTGGGGTATTTATCTACTCCATTTTGCAATGAAGGTAAAAGCATTTGAGCATGCAAGGAAATGCAAGGAAATAATAAAAATGCAATTAAATATTTAACAATGTGTTTTTTCACGAATCTTCTTGTACAAATATCACACCTAAAGGCACAGTCTTTTAATGACTTAAAGATATTGTATTAACAAGGTTACGAACAGGCTTCCCTTCGACAAGCTCATGGCAAGCTCTCAACTCAGCCTGACTTTAACTAAAATATTAAATTTTCAAAGCTTATTTACCAGACAATTAACCTACTGCTTAATTCCATCCTTGTACTTAATCCTAATCGTCTCTGCACCATTTTTATCATAAAAAATCCAAGTGCCGTGTGGTACACTTCCAGATTTTACATGACTTTGTCCTTTTACTTTATCGCGCTGAATTACTTTGTAATTGGTTATACTTTGTAAAGTGTTATTTTGATTATAGGTAACGCATTTGCCCGACAAATCTCCTTTTTCGAAATGTTGTGTTTTTAATATTCCTCCTGTTTCATAATAATATTTCCACTCGCCATGTTGTTTTCCTCTTCTATATTTTCCCTCGGTATCAACAAATCCTGGCTCTGTCCACTGAATCCATTTACCGTGTTTAATTCCTAGCATATAAGTAGAAACTTCACGTGGTTTACCTGTTTTCTCGAACCAATATTCCCACTTGCCATGGCGCTTTCCATCAATGTAATTTCCTTTATAATTATCTTTTGCATTACTATACCAACCTTGCCAAGCCCCATGCATAATACCATCTTTAAAGTTTCCCTTATCTTTTATTTGCCCATTATTAAACCAAGCACTCCACTCTCCTGTTTCTTTTCCTGCAAGGTAATTTCCCTCTTGTAGTTTTTTTCCATTCTCGAACCAAGTAGTCCATAAGCCAACTTTTATTCCTTCCGAGTAATTTCCTTGACGAAGTTTTTCTCCTGTTTTATACCAAAAAAACCAAGTACCGCTTTCCTTATCGTTTGCGTAACTACCTTCGCTATCCGTTTTTCCATTATCAAAATAATATTTCCAATTACCACCCCGTAAGCCAGCTTCAAAATCGCCTTCCATTTCTAACTTTCCTTCTATAGTATAAAAAAACCAATGCCCCGATTTTTTGTTTGCAGAATAACTTCCTTTGCTTTTTATTTTCTTATCATCAAAATAACTAATGTATAAACCATCTAACTTATTGTTTACATACATTGCCTGGTAATCCAGGTTTCCATTAGGGTGAAAGAAAAACCATTCACCATTTTGCATGCCACCTTGATAATTACCATAAGCTTTAACTGAACCAGTGTTGTATGTAATAGTTAGTTTTCCTGCCCCGTTTTTAATAATTTGATTTTCTTTTTCGTTCCAAATATTCCAAAGCAAAGTGGTGGTTGAATCTTTGTATTCCTTCTCCGCTTTTGGTTTTCCATCTTCGTA
Source organism: Bacteroidota bacterium (assembly GCA_947474485.1). GTDB lineage: Bacteria > Bacteroidota > Bacteroidia > B-17B0 > Aurantibacillaceae > JADJDM01. The sequence continues at coordinate 1,602 of CANJJP010000202.1, forward strand.
ATACTCATTCCATCTAGCGCATCTTTTGCTCTCGCAGTAATTTCCTTTTTCAGCTAATTGCCCCGTTTTATGATAGGCTATAAAAGGGCCTTCTTGAGCATTATTTTTAAACGTACCTTCGTTTTCTAATTTGCCATTATCAAAATAATACTTCCAAACTCCATCACGCTTTCCTTTAATAAATACTTCCTGACTTTTCATTTGCCCGTTTTCATACCACGCTGTCCAAGTGCTATCTGGGCGATCTTGATCAAAAACTGTTTGTTGGGCAGGTTTTCCAGTTTTATAGAAATAAGTATTGCGACCTGTTTTCATTCCACGAGAAAAATGCTCTTCTGCTTTTAGCGTTCCATTTTCGTAATAGTATTTCCAAACGCTATCTTGTTTCCCGTATTTGTTCCAACCTAGTTTAGAAACCTTACCATTTTTAAAATAGGTAATAGCTTTCCCGTGAGGATTTCCCTTTAAAAAATGTTCCTCCGATTTAACTTGTTTTTGGTCCTCGTCGTAATACTCGAACTTAGGCTGTGCAATAACTGCCACCTGAAAAACTATAAAAACTAGAAATAGATAAAAAATACGTGTCATAAAGTAAAATTACCTCTATAACGCATTCATTGTGCAATAATTACAGGTAGTTGTAAACAGTGGTGTGTAAATTAAGTAAATGGGTCAATAATTTCTTATTTTCCTTATATTTGCAATCATTTTTAAAATCAAAACACTATGAATTTTCCTGAAAATTTAAAATACACAAAAGATCACGAGTGGGTTCGTGTAGAAGGTAACGAAGCAGTAATTGGGATTACTGAATTTGCACAAAAAGAATTGGGCGATATCGTTTACGTTGACGTTACAACATTAAGCGAAACAGTTGACAAAGAGGCTATCTTCGGTTCTGTTGAAGCAGTAAAAACAGTTTCTGACCTTTTTATGCCAGTTGCAGGAAAAGTATTAGAAGTAAATGCTAAAATTGATGCAAACCCTGAGTTAGTTAACTCTGATCCTTACGGAGATGGTTGGATGATTCGTTGCACAATTGATAACGCAGCAGATGTTGATGGATTATTATCAGCAGCAGATTACAAAGCCTTAATTGGAGCTTAATCTGATTCAATTAAAAATTATTATTAACAAATTAAAATTTAAGAAAATGTCATTAGTAGGAAAAAAAGCGCCTTCATTTAAGGCTTCAGCAGTAATCAACGGTGGAGAAATCGTTGAAGGTTTTTCGTTAGACCAATACGTTGGTAAAAAATACGTGTTGTTTTTCTTTTACCCAAAAGATTTCACATTTGTTTGTCCAACTGAGTTGCACGCGTTTCAAGAGAAGTTAGCTGAATTTGAAAAACGTAATGTTGCGGTTGTAGCTTGTTCTACAGATACAGAGCAAAGTCACTGGGGTTGGTTACAAGTAGAAAAAGGTCATGGCGGTATTAAAGGTATTACTTACCCAATTGTTGCTGATACAACAAAAACTATTACAAGCAATTACGATTGTATGTTTGGTGATTATGATGTTAGTGAAGATGGTCACTTAATTGCTGATGGTCCAATGATTGCATTTCGTGCTTTGTACTTAATTGATTTAAACGGTAAAGTTCGTCACCAATTAATTAACGACCTTCCATTAGGAAGAAACGTTGACGAAGCAATTCGTATGGTTGATGCTTTACAATTTAATGAAGAAAACGGAGAAGTTTGCCCTGCTAACTGGGTAAAAGGTGGCGAAGGCATGAAAGCCGATCATAAAGGTGTTGCTGAATATTTAGCGAAGCACTAAGGCGGTCGTTGAAAGTTATAGAGAATAAAAAAAGCGAGGGGGAAACTTTTCGCTTTTTTATTTTACCCTTACACCTACAATCAAAACATCATCTACCTGTTCTTCGGAGCCAAGCCAGTTTGTAAATGCATCGTGTAGGATTTGCTTTATTTCAATCAAAGGTTTTTGCTTATTTGCAAAAATTAATTCCTTTAATGGTTTATACATGAATTTTTTTCCTTTTTCACCGCCAAATTGATCAGGAAAACCATCTGTTAAGGTAATTATTAAGTCATTTTTTTTCAATTCAATTTCTTGCTTTGAAAATGGTTTTAATTCGCCCATTGGTTTGCCAATAGGCATCTTATCAGCTTTATATTCAATTATTTCTTCTCCTCTATACAACCACAATGGATTATTAGCTGCTGCAAATTCTAATTTATTTTGTTGGAAATTAAAATTACAAATTACCGCATCCATACCATCTTTGCCTCCCTCTGCACTGCCATCATTAGCCATATGCTCCATAATGCGTCGGCGCGTTTCATCTAATATTTCATTAGGAGCTAATAAGCTTTTTGCACTTATTGCCTCGTTTAAGGAAGAAATATTTAAGATACTCATAATTGCTCCTGGAACCCCGTGTCCAGTGCTATCCGCTGTAACAAAAGCGAACGAACCATTGCTTAAACTTGAAGCCCAATAAAAATCTCCACTTACAATATCTTTGGGTTTAAAAAAGATAAAATAATCAGGTAAATTATTTTGTAAAAGTTTTTCTGAAGCAAGCAATGCTCTTTGTATTCGTTTTGCATAATTTACACTATCAACAATCTCTTGATGTTTATGCTCTATCTCTATTTTAAGTAAATTAATTCTGTCCTTTTCTTTGTGAATTGACATACTTTGAGCCCACAATTTCTTTACCTTTTCATCTAACTTTTTTTTGTCAGCCTCTAATTTCTCCTTTTCTACGCTGAGTTTTTCATTTGCTTCATCTACGAGTTTACGCTCCTTATGAACTGTTTCACTCATATGCCAAAGTTTTTTGTTTTTCTCTTCAGCCTTTAGCTTTTCTGCAATTAACGTTTCTTTTTCTTGCTGCCAGTTAGTAGTTTGATTTTTTACCTCTGAAATAAAATTATCTGCTTGTTGTTTTTCTTCACTATTTTTTTTTTGACTTTTTTGAATAGGAGTTTAATACAAAAAGTAAAATTATACTTGTAAGTCCAAAAACAATAGAAATTATAATAAAGATGTTTTGCATATTTTCTAAAGCCCAATTACTTTAAGAATCCATT
>CANJJP010000203.1 GCA_947474485.1 Bacteroidota bacterium
AAATCATAATAATAAAATGGAGTTTTAATTGCAGATAATTTCTCTATTAATCTTTTCTCATTTTATTAATTGTAATTAAATAAACCTTTGTTAAGTGCTATCAATGCGTTTTTCTTTTGCCCCGCTTCAACAAGAACTGAAATGTTATGAGTGTTTCCACCATACGATATCATACGAATTGGAAAATCTTTTAGAGCATCAAATACTTTATTTGCATAACCTCTCTTCTCTCCACCAAAATCTCCTACAATACAAACAATCGATTGGTTTTTGTCGATTGTTACACTTCCAACGGATTCTAATTCGGAAATTATTTTATCTAAATTACTTGCATTATTAATAGTTAATGAAACAGAAACCTCTGACGTGCTAATCATATCTATAGGTGTTTTGTATCGTTCAAATACTTCAAACACTGAACGTAAAAAACCATAAGCTAACAACATTCGGTCAGATTTTATAATGATTGCTTTAATTCAATCTTTTGCTGCCACCGCTTTAATTCCTTCTTCGCCAAAACTTGCAGTAATAATTGTTCCTTTTGCATCAGGCTGCATGGTATTTAAAAGCTTAACCGGTATGTTTCTTTTTTGCGCAGGTAAAATGCAAGTAGGATGTAAAAATTTTGCTCCAAAATAAGCTAGCTCGGCAGCTTCATCAAACGATAAATGCTCGATTGGATGCGTTTTATTTACAATGCGGGTCGTTGTTATTCATCCCATCAATATCTGTCCAAATTTGCACATCCTCTGCACGTATCGCCGCACCTACTAATGAAGCAGTGTAATCGCTTCCTCCGCGTTTTAAATTATCAATCTCACCAAAAGTATTGCGACAAATATAACCCTGCGTAATAAATAAATTTGCTCCGCTGTACTTTCCTAACTCGTTTTTAATATTCTCTTCAATGTAAATTAAATCTGGCTCTTCATTTTCATCAATACGCATAAAATTAAGTGCTGGTAACAACACAGAACTCACTCCAATTTCCTCTAAATAAAAATGGAACAATGCAGTTGAAAGTAATTCACCTTGCGCAAGTATTGCTTTTTCTTCGAATACAGTAAACATATCCAATGTAAACGATCGTATGTAATCGAAATGATATTTTACTAATTGTGTTCCTTTATTTAAGGATGTTTCTTTTGAATAGAGTTTATTTATTTCAACCTTGTACTTCTCTTCCAACTTCTTAATAAGTTCAACTGCTGTGCATTGTTCTTTTCATAAAGAGCATTTGCAATTTCTACTAGGGAATTGGTTGTTCCGCTCATTGCACTTAATACAACGATTTTTGGGTTTGCATTAAACACAATCGACATCAAAGCTTTCATTCGCTCTGCGCTGCCTACACTGATTCCGCCAAATTTTAATACTTGCATGTTGTTTCAAAGTAAAACAAATGAAAAAATTGAAAAGAGATAAATACTTACTTCTTACTGAAGTGCATAAGTTTGGGAGTATGTTTTATTGTAACTGACATAGCTTGGCAAATATAGAAAACCATTTTAATAATGCCCAAATAATTTTACCTTAACATTTAGGTAAACTAAGACAAGTAACATTACATAAAATTAAAAAGATGATAGAAAGAGATGCAATTGTGTACCTAAAGAGCGGACACATTAAATACGGAAAACTAATTTCAAATGAAATATGTAATCCAAATGAATTTACGAACTTCATTAATATGAATTTCTACCGATTAAATCAATTGTTGAAAACAGAAACAATAATGCAAAGTGATATTTTAGAAATTGATTACTGCCTAAAGTAATTTTAGAAAGTATAACCAAAGCAAAAGATAGCTTCAGCGCAAAGCATGTTGTGTGAAGCTTTTCCATGACCCCTTCCTTGAACTAAACATTTTGCATAATTTGCAGCAACTCCTTTTCCTGTAAATTCAACAGTATAATGTTTCCAAAAAACACCACGAAATCCAGTTTCCAAGCCAGTACAAACACCTGCAACGTGCCAATCATTATTAACTCTATTTCCAAAAATGGTAACATCCGTTCGTGGATAAACAAAACCTAATCCAGCCTTTCCAACAACTTCCATTGTATGTTTTCCATTCTTTGAATTCCATAAACTCCATTTACGCATATAATTTACCAATGCAAAATTAGCTCCATCTGTATGTTCGAAATGAATATATTGTGGATCTAGAATGGTGTCTTTATCAAAAGCTTGACCAAATGCAGAGCCCGCCATCCGAACCTTTTGATAGTTTGTAACAACATACTTTGAATGATCGTAGTTTATTTCAATACCCTGATCTTTTTTATCATTAAAATAATAACCAATCCTAAAACTAAATTGAGGAACTGTAAAATCCTTTGTACTTGTTATAATAGAACGAAAATCAGGTCTGTCTTTTGCTTTAGCATCATATATTTTAAAATCATAAACACCAAATTGATCTTGCTTGGTTGGGTCGCCATCATTACGAAAATGAATAGTGCTTTTGGCATACCAATCCCTATTATATCCCCACAACAAATAAAAAGAGCCTTTTTTCTTTTTCGCCCCTGGGCAAGTATCACAAGGAGTTTGCGCCAATAAAAAGTTTGGACTTAACACACATATCAACAGCAAAAATCCAAACTTTTTCATTATTCTAAGCGTTTCAAATTAATTTCACGGTGCGGATGAATAACAAGAGGGAATTTTTCAATCTTCACAGAACTGCTATCCAAACCAAATGCCCTTCCTTCTGACATACTAATTTTCTTTAATACAAAGTATGCATCTAAAATAACTCGTTCATGCCAAGGTAAATCATTATCATAAGAAAGGAATTTCTCAATGATAATAAATTTAAAATCACCAATTACATTGTTTCTGTTTAAAGATTCGTAACGACTAGTAATATCTACTTCACCATTCTTTACTAAATCTTGAACTACTTTTCTAAACATTAAATTAATTTTTGGCGCAACTCTAAATCCTAAATTAAAATCAACTCTAATTACATCTTCATTTACAATGTGATGCACTTTGTACTCAGCTTTGTGGGGCTCGTCCAATACATTAACATGCACAAACCAATATATATCTGCACGCTTAGGGCGCTTTTGCAAAATAGAATATATAATTTTTGATTCAATCTCATCTGCATTAGTAGAGTTCGTCATGTGAATTAAATGTGTAGCATATTTAGGTATAGTTAAATCATTGCTTAATTCGGCAAGTACATGTTTATACTTTTCAATCTTAACGAGTTCGGTATAGCTTTTACGAATATTTTTAGCCATATACCAAATCACCATAATTAACGCAAGGAAAGCTGCAATAATAAGCGTAACATAACCTCCATGATGAAACTTACTTAAATTCGCCCAGAAGAAAGAAAACTCTATTGTTAAATAAACGCCAACAATTAAAAACACTAGCAATTTATTCATTCGTTTCATGAGCATAAAATAAGCTAGCAACGTAGTGGTCATTATCATACAAAGTACAATTGCTAAACCATAAGCTGCTTCCATGTTGCTAGATTCTTTAAAATTCCATACTATCATAACACACCCCGCAAATAATAACCAATTGATTGATGGAATGTATAACTGCCCCTTTAACTCAGTTGGATATTTAATTAGCACTTTTGGCCAAAAATTCAATCGCATTGCTTCACTTATTAAAGTAAATGAACCGCTTATTAAAGCTTGAGAGGCAATAACAGCTGCCATTGTTGCAATCCCAATTCCAATTGGTAAAAACCAATCGGCCATAATAAGATAGAATGGATTAGCTGGATTAGCCGCATCTCCACTTAACTGCACAAGTGTTTTTCCTTCATTAGCAATTAGGTAAGCTCCTTGGCCAATATAATTTATAACCAACATTGATTTCACAAAAATCCAACTGATACGAATGTTACTTCTTCCACAGTGTCCCATGTCACTGTACAAAGCCTCGGCACCTGTAGTACAAAGGAAAACAGCACCTAATACATAAAATCCTTCATGATGAATGGAGAGTAACTTAATTGCGTAATAAGGATTTAGTGCTTTTAAAACTGAAACATCAGAAACCATTTGAATAACTCCCAACACACCCAACATACCGAACCACAAAAGCATTAATGGACCAAAAAATTTACCAATAAATTTTGTTCCAAATTGTTGTATTGCAAACAACACAAATAAAATTCCAATTACAATTGGAACTGTATTTAATGTTGGGGTATAGGTTCTTAATCCTTCTACTGCAGAAGCTACTGAAATCGGTGGTGTAATGATACCATCTGCTAACAAGGCGCTACCTCCAATAATAGCAGGAACAATTAACCATTTTTTCTTACACTTCTTAACTAAAGTGTATAATGCAAAAATTCCACCTTCGCCTTTGTTATCCGCACGCAATGTTAAAATCACATACTTTAAGGTTGTTTGTAGTGTGAGTGTCCAAAAAATACAAGAAATAGCTCCCAATACAACTACTGAACTTATTGGTTTATCACCAACAATTGCTTTCATTACGTAAAGAGGTGAGGTTCCAATATCTCCGTATATGATACCGAGAGTTACGATTAATCCACCAAGCGTTATCTTATTGATATTGTGGTGGCCATTGTGAGTATTATCCACGATAATAGAAAATTAGAGTACAAATGTATAGGAATTTTTAATCCTGCATCAAAAAATCGTGAACATTTAAGT
>CANJJP010000204.1 GCA_947474485.1 Bacteroidota bacterium
ATCTCCGTGTTCTCTATGCCTCCGTGGTAAAGTTTATTTCTCCACCCTAAATTTCTATTTTCACCAATAGTGCAATAAGTTCACGGAGTGATTTCGTTAAACAATCTCTGTGCATCTCCGTGTTCTCTATGCCTCCGTGATAAAGTTTACTTCTCCCAAAAAGCCTAAAGTACTTTCACAAAAATAAAAGCAATTAACATTGTTATCTTAATATGTTAGTAATGATACTAACAAAACACTTTTAATTACGAAGTACATTTGTTTAAACCAAAGTAATTATGAGAATAGGATTTGTTGGAGGTAACGAGATTACAAAACAATATTACAGTGCAATATGTAATAAAAGTTTTGTTAAAGAAATGCATTTTGTAGATCAAAATATTATAAATGCTAGGTCGATAATAAAAAATCTTCCTCTTAATTATTTTGAAAACGAAATAGATTTAATTAAAAACTGCGACATGTTAGTGCTTTGTGCTCATCATAAAAATGCAGAGGAACTAGTTATTAAATCAGCTAAAATGGGAAACCATCTCTTAATTGCAAATCCTTTTGTGTTAGGCAAACAAACATTAAAGCAGCTGCAGTTATTATCAAATGAAGCGGGTGTGAAAATCCAAAACGCTTGGTCGGAGAAATATAATTCGGCTTTTATGTCGGCTATTCCATTTGTTAAAGAGCCTGTGTTTATAGATGTAGCGCGTTTGGCTCAATATTCTCCATCAAACAGTAAATTATCTGTAGTAAATGATTTATTATTAAAAGATATTGAATGGGTGTTAAGCATTGCAAATTCAAACATTCGTAAAATTAGCGCTAATGCATTATCTGTAATTAGTTCTGATCCGGATTTTATAAATGCAAAATTGGAATTTGATAATGGTTGTATTGCTAACTTAACAGCAAGTAGAGTAAGTGAATTAAGTTTAAGAAAAGCACGTGTATACAATGACAAGTCGGTATTATTTATTGATTTTCTCGAAAAACAACTTAAACGATCTTACAAAAAATCTAGTTTCCTTGAATTTGAAGAAATGCAGGTAGAAGTAAAGGACGATACTGTAAATCAGTTCGACGATTTTTTTGAAAGTTTAGAAAATGGCAAAGAACCAGAGAGCAATTTATCACACATGATTGAGGCTAAAGAGGTGATAGAGATTATCTTAGAGAAAATTAGAGCAAAAACAAGTGATTTTATTAGTATAACACAATAAGCATCTTAATTTTGCGTTCTTTTATGTGAAGAATGGGCATTCGTGTTATACTATATGGTTTTTTAGGTTTTTTTCTTTTGTGTTTCTCTTCTTGCGAGAAGCTTAAAACAAAGATTGATAACCCAGGTTATATAAAAATTCCTTCCTACAAGGTTTTTTATAAGCATTCTTATGCCAATGGCGGGCCCGGCACTACCAATCATAAATTTACTGATGTAAAAGTTTCAGTTAACGGTGAAGTATTTGGTGTTTTCCCTATACCATGCACTGTTCCTGTGCCACAAGTTGGAAGTAGTAATATTGTTCTTACTCCAATAATTAAGGTGAACGGGGTTAGTACATTGCGGTCAGAATATGCACCAATGCGTATTTTTGACACTACTTTAACCATTGAAGCGGGTAAAATAAACGAAATAATTCCAACTTTTGATTATTACGAAAGTGGAGTTACTTTTTATTGGGTGGAGGATTTTGAAGTTTCAGGTTCATCATTAATTGGTGATACTGCAATTAAACTTCAAACGGTTGAAAAATTTGAAGGAGCAAAGGCAGTTAAAATTGAATTAAGAAACGGGCAATCTACTTCATTATCCTATTCATCTTCTTTACTTCCACTTCCAAATACCTCTGAAATGTTATACTTGGAAGTAAATTACAAATGCAATCAGGCATTTGAAGTTGGTTTGTTAGATGCAAATAAAAATCCTTTGGGAGCTGCTGGTGGCGCTAATCCTAGCGCAGATTGGAATAAGATTTATTTGTTTTTGACGCCAATTTCGAGCAGAACCCCTTTACCTGCATATCACGTTTATTTTTATTTTACAAATGCGAGTTTCTCAGACAATGGTTTAGGACCAAACCCAATTTTATACATTGATAATATTAAGGTTGTGAGCCAACCATAACACAGTATGAATAAAAAACTACAAGTAGCAAAGTATATTTTCTTTGATTTATTTAGCGCAGTTGCTGCTTGGGCTTTGTTTTTTATTTACCGTAAGTATTATATCGAAACGCAAAAATATGGCGTTGAACCAACTGATGTTTTTTCTGAAAAATTTTATTTAGGCGTCGTTATTATTCCAATCTGTTGGATACTTCTTTATTATATAGTAGGTAACTACAATAATGTTTACCGCAAATCAAGATTAAGCGAATTAATTAATACTTTTTTAACCGCGTTAATAGGTGTAACTATCATTTTTTTTATCTCTATTTTAGATGATGAAGTTAGAGTGTATAAAAATTATTACCAATCTTATTTTACCTTATTCGGCTTACATTTTGGTTTTACAGCTGTATTCAGATTTATTCTTTCATCTTATACTAACCATCGTGTACACAACCGCAAAATTGGATTTAAAACCATTATCGTTGGTAGTAATGAGAATGCATTAAAAATGTTCGAAGAAATTAATCAACTAAAGAACGGAACAGGCAATTTGTTTCTTGGTTTTGTTCATGTAGAAGAAAAGAATGGTTTTTCTCAAGAATTACAAAAGAAGGTTCTACATCTTGGAGAGTTTAAAGATGTTGCTGAGATTATAAGAAAACATGAAGTTGAAGAAATTATTATTGCCATCGAGTCGTGGGAACATGAGTATCTTAATAAATTAATTACCGATTTAAGTGATACAGGCGTGATGATTAAAGTTATTCCCGATATGTATGATATTCTATCGGGTTCCGTAAAAATGACTTCTATTTTTGGAGCACCATTAATAGAAATCAATCGTACAATAATGCCTCAATGGCAGCAATCACTTAAGAGGTTAATGGATGTTACACTTTCATTATTTGTTTTAATTTGTTTTTCTTGGCTTTATGTATTAATTGCTTTGGCAGTTAAATTGGGGTCAAAAGGGCCTATATTTTATTCACAAGAGCGAATCGGAATTCATGGCAATCCATTCCGTATTATTAAGTTTAGGAGTATGTTTGTTGATGCAGAAAAAATGGGACCAGCATTATCAAGTACTTATGACCCTCGTATTACTAAGGTAGGTAGGTTTTTACGTAAAAGTAGATTTGATGAATTACCGCAATTTTATAATGTATTAATTGGTGAAATGAGTATTGTTGGTCCGCGTCCTGAGCGCCAGTTTTTTATTGACCAAATAATTCAAAAGGCCGCACATTACAAGCATTTACACAAAGTACGCCCTGGTATTACTTCATGGGGGCAAGTGAAATATGGTTATGCCGAAACAGTTGACCAAATGGTGCAGCGCTTAAAATACGATATTATCTATATAGAGAATATGAGTTTATTGGTTGATTTAAAGATTATGATTTATACCGTTATGATTGTGATTCAGGGTAGAGGGAAATAGATTTTTACTTCACGAATTACAAATCTGCACAATCTAGTATATGCTAATTTATTAACCATTGTCAATAAACTAACACTTTTTAAAATTAAAGAGGCTGCCCTTTTTAGACTGCCTCCTTAAATGTTATGACTGCAGTTTATTCAACTATCACTTTTCTAACAGTTCTTTCTAACCCATTTTCAATTAATAAATAATAGACTCCTGCTTCAATTGAAGCTAAATTAAATACAATTTTACTTGTTTTTGAATTTGAAGATTCCATTAAAACTACTTGACCAATCATATTAACCATTGATACTTTAGCTGAATTCATTTCAGTTGCAAACTCAACACTTAGCTTATCGTGCGCAGGGTTAGGGAATACAGAAACTGAATTTACTGAATTTAATTCATCAATCGAAATTGCCTGAATGGTAACGGAAGTACATGATGTATCAGAACATCCATTAAAGTTAGAAACATATAAACAAATTGTATAAGTTCCATTGCTTGCATATGTATATGACGGATTATTACTGAATGCGTTTGAAATTGTTCCGTCACCAAAATTCCAAATATAACCATTTGCTAAGAAGGACATATCCGTAATATTTACAGTACCTCCGTTAACAGATGTGCTAAAAGCTGCTATTGGTGAATTATTAACTGTTAAATTCAGTTCGATAACACTATCACAACCAAACATATTTGTAAAAGTATAATAATGCATTCCTGCGGTTGAAATATAATCAGTGTAGAATAAAACTGAATCACCAGAACAAATCGAAATAGGTGTTGCAGTTGTAGTATCAATCATATTTACATTTACAGTAGTATTAATAATACTATCACATCCAAACATACTTGTTAAATTACTAGTATGAAAAAGCTGTGCGGTAATTGAGAAAGCACTTGTTCCATCAGGAAAAGTATAGTTATCGCCTTCGCACACTGATGCAGTTTCGTTTATATTATAAACTGGATTAACATTTATTGTCGTGTTAATAATACTATCACAACCAAGTATTGTTGTAAGATTACTTATGTGAGACACTGTGGTAGTAATATTATTTATTGTTGTTCCATCGGGAAACTGATAGCTAGTATTATTACAAACTGAATCAGAAACATTTAAAT
>CANJJP010000205.1 GCA_947474485.1 Bacteroidota bacterium
ACCCGTACACGAATATGCAGGGCTAGGAGCAATAGTTACTGTTGGAGTTGGATTTACAGTTACAGTAAATTTATAGTCATCAACACACCCATTAGTTGTACCAACAACTGTGTATTGAGTTGTTGTAGTAGGACTAGCTGAAACTGTTGCCCCTGTTGTTGCACTTAGCCCTGTTGCAGGTGTCCAAGAATAAGTAGTTGCACCACCAGCTGTAATACTAACAGATTGCCCCGCGCATATTGTTGGGTTGTTAGGGGTGATGGTTGTGGTGATGGATGGGGTTACAATGACAGATGTTGTTCTTTGAGTAGTGCATCCATTAGCCTCTAAAGCCGTAACTGTATATACTGTTGTAATAGTTGGAGATACTGCAATTGCCGCAGAAGTATTATTTGGTATAATAGCTGTATTAGGTGTCCAAGTATATGAAAGAGCGCCACTTGCTGTTAATGGCGCAGATGTGCCACTACAAACATAAGATATAGTAGGAGTTACTTGCAAATTAACTGCAGGCACTGTAACCGTTTTAGTAATTGTTGTTTGACATCCTGCTGCTGATGTACCAGTAATTGTGTAAGTTGTAGTAACGTAAGGGGTTGATGTTACAATTGTTCCCGTGCTATTATTTAATGTATTTGAAAGCGACCAATTATATACAGATGCGCCTGTTGCCGTTAAGTTAATTGGCGCACCTGCACATGTTGTTGGGTTAGTAGGATTAACAATTACAACAGGATTACCTGATACAGTTAATGTAAAAGCTGTACGTGCACTTATACATTGTCCAATTTGATAGTCGGCGTAATAAGTTGTATTTACAGTTATAATTGGTGTAACAAAGTTATTACCTACAAAAAGTGGAGTTCCACCAACTGGTACATTATACCAACGCACAAAAGCGCCTGCAAGTGGTGTAGCACTTAATGTTGAACTACCACTTACACAAATAACATTTGGGCTAGCAGTAATAGTGGGAGCAGTTGGCCCAGGCACTACATTTACTGTAACCTCATCACTGGTAGTACCGCATGCATTTATTGTTGTTAAAGTATAGGTTGTAGTTAGCGTAGGACTTGCTATTGGTTGTGCAATGTTTGTAGCACTTAAGCCTGCAGCGTTAGTCCAAGTAAAAGTACCATTGCCTCCAGACCCACTTAGTGCGCCTGCACCACAAATGTTTAAATCTGGTCCTGCATAGGCAGCTCCGCCACCTGCAGGTGGGTTGTTTCTTCTGATGCTGATATCATCAATACTTGGGTCGAAGTAAGATGTGTTAAAAAATTGGACTTGAGAAAATCTCATTGTAACTGCCCCATTATATGTTGGATTATTCCAAAGAAAACTATATTGGAAAAAATTAGAAGATGGTGTCAAATCAAAATTGCCACTACTTAAAAGTGTTAAAGATGCATTATCAAAAATCTCTAACCTCACTCTAAAAGGCATACTTGGTCCATTTCCTCCATTAGGTGCCGCAACAAATAAATCCACATTATAATTACTACCAGCAGTTACATTAATTCCAGTTTGTTGCCATAATATACTACTTACTAATGGATCTATAATTGGATTAGGTTGTCCAAGGGGATTAGCGACATTTGCTTGATTATTACCAACCCTACAATCCAATGAAAATATAGCGTTTCTACTCCCCGTTGGAATAGAAGGACCAGCCCCAAAACCTACACAAGTAGGTAGAGTATTCGGTGGCACAGAAAGCTCTGCATCTCTAACACTTGCGTACCCGTAATTACTTATTGGGGAAGGACTAGTACAACTGATAATATTATCTGTAGTAAACCCAATATTTCCTTGTTCAAAATCTCCATTAACAACAAGATTTGCACAGCAATTAATAATATTCAATGCAATTTGTGCATTTGGATTTCTAGGGCAATGCCTTGAGTCGCTAACATTAATGATAGTATAAGTAGCTTGATTAATATTTGCGCTAAAATAAAACTGTCCTACAACATCACCATTAACCAAAGTCGTATTTGCTGTATAAGTTTGAGTTGTTAAGCCATTCGTTATTACATACGTAACTGGCGCAACGGCACCTTGAAAAGTGGCAGTTAATTGTTGTGCAGAACCATTACAAATATTACCTGCTGCATGCGATGATAATTGGGCTGTAATAGTGGTGATATTTATTGTTGCGTTTTGAGTTGCTTGTACACCGCCTGCATAATTTATTGTTAAAGTTACGGTATATGTTCCTGTTGTTGTATAAGTATGAACTGGATTTAAACCTACTCCGTTGTTACCATCACCAAAATTCCATACATAGCTTGTTCCTGCGTTTAATGAACTAGATAATGGAGCTAAAAACTCAACTCCACTGCAAGGATTAGTTAAATATTGATATGAAAATGCAGCGTTATTAAATGAGCATGCACAAACAGCACTGTTATCTAAACCAACTGAAGCAAGGTTGGCAATGCTTACCAAATTTTGTCGTGCACTTGCAAGATTTAATACCGCTTGCATACGTTGTGCTTGTCCATGTGTAAATGTATTCATACAGTTGTCATCTGAATAAGACATGTAATTTTCTGCCATATCTGGAAGATCAGTTGATGCGGTTGGGGGATTATTATAAGTTATATTTTCTATGCAAGTTTGTGCGGGATTGCAGGTGCCTGGATTTCCAGTTATTGATGTTGGTGGTGTATCACAAACTAAATCACCTTGTATTGCGCAATTAGCATTAGTACTGCCTGGGCAGGCAGGGTCATTTGTTTGCAAATGAAAAGTATGGTACAAATACAAGTAGTGTCCGACTTCATGAGCTAAAATTTTTCCATTATCCAAACCATTAAACATCGGAAAAGTATTAGTAGTGATTGTGTTATCTCCTATCGCATCAGCCCTCATAACAATTCCATCAAATGCTATTGCCCCTGGAAAATTGGAATAACCAATAACATTGCAACCACTTGCTTGACAAATTTCGTTTACCAACCAAATATTTAAATAATTTTCAAAAGGAAAAACTCCGACTCCATTTGTAGGATGTGTAATATTTAATAATGTTTGTTGACTAGTAGTTAAATTAATCATACTATGACTAAGTGATGCTGTTGGTACATTATAACGCATCACTCCACATTCAACTTCGTTGTTTGCTGGATTAGTATAAAATTGAACTGGTGTTCCAGCAATCGTGCCCTGTGGGATAGTAGCTAAACAAAACTTGATGCTTGTGTTTACTGCTCTAGTGCCATTGTTCTGAAAATTATAATTACCTGTGTTGTTTGCAAATGCATTGTTTAAGGCATTTATTTGCCATTTTATTTGCGCTAAACTAACATTACTTCCTTGCCCATATGTATCTCCATCATGTAAAACGTGAAAAACAATAGGTATTGTATATGTACCTGTTAAATTAGGATGATTAGTAATCCAATTTTGAACATCTTGCTCAATTGTAAGTATCCTAGCATTAAAGTTTGGATCGTTATTTTGTTGGTTAATTAATGCAGTAACGTGTCCACAATCATACTGAATTGTATCCGCTGACGTTTGCGCCTTCGAAAGAAGGCCAATAAAACACAAAGCAAAAGCAAAAATTATTTTTCTCATATTTTTAATTTAGTGCACAACATTACGCCATAAAAAATTCGCCTGCAAAGAAAATTACTCTTTTTAATAATTTAGTAACACTTAACACAAGCACTTGTTATTTTACACAAATACTTGTGTTTTGATTTATAGTTTTATTTGCTCACTTTTGCTTTGCGAACACTATTATGAGCTACAAAAACAAAGAAATTATCCATATTATAATTGCTGAGGATCACAAACTGATGCGTAAGGCATATAAAGATTTGTTATTAGAGCATGAAACTTATGTAGTGGTTGGTGAAGCCGCAAATGGTAAAGAGTTATTAGATGTTTTAGAATCGACAAGTGCAGATATAATTTTATTAGACTTAGAAATGCCCGTAATGAAAGGTGGTGAAGCTTTAGATAAAATAAAACTTGCCTACCCTGCGATTAAAACTATTATTGTGAGTTCATATTATAGTGAAGCCTTTGTAACAGAATACTTTTTAAGAGGAGCAAATGGATACCTACCTAAAAGCTGTGAACCCGAAGAATTGTTTACCGCAATTAATTTAGTTATGGAGGAACACTACTATTTTGATAAATCAATTTCGAAATTTCTTTTATCAAAAATGCTAAGAGAACAAAGACAAAAAGAAACAATTGCAAGTATTAAACTAACAGAAATTGAACTAAAAGTTCTTAAATTAATTTGCGAGGAAAAAACAGCCAAACAAATTGCGGGTGAATTAAATTTAACAGTTTATTCTATAGATAATCACAGAAGAAATATTCAAACAAAAACTCAACAAAGTTCGGCAATTGGCCTATTTAAATTTGCAATTAAAAACGGAATTACTGAATTAGTATAAATTCGTAATTATCCTAATGATTAAACCCTTCCACTTCCTTTGGGTCGTGTTTGTGTTTAAACAAGAAGAAGAAAAATATTGCAATTACTAGTGCGTAGCCTGCAAATGTTAGCCAAATTGGTTTCCAATCGAAGGTATTATCTGGTTTTAAGAAGAAAGCCTCGATAATGTAACCACTGGAGAAACTTCCTATTACTGCTCCAAATCCATTTACCATCATCATAAACAAACCTTG
>CANJJP010000206.1 GCA_947474485.1 Bacteroidota bacterium
AACACCGGCAGAAACAAATGCCCCACCCCAACCAAACTGGTTGCGCATAGCAGCTGCAATGACTGTACAAATGAATGCACCCATATTTATTCCCATGTAAAAAATATTGTAGCCCGAATCTTTATTGGCTTTGTATTTTTCATCATCGTATAAATTCCCAAGTAGTGTAGAAATGTTTGGTTTAAAAAATCCGTTACCAATAATTACCAAACCACATGCAATATAAAAAACAGTTAAGCTGTGAACTGCCATTAAGCAGTAGCCTACGCCCATCAGTAAGCCACCAAGCACAATCGAAAAACGATAACCCCATTTTCTATCTGCTAGCAAACCACCGACAAAAGGAGTAAGAAATACCAATGCAATAAAAGTTCCGTACAAGCTAGAAGAACTTTTCATGTTCATTCCCCAACCACCTTTTTCAGTATCTGCTTCTAGGTATAAAGTAAAAATGGCTATCATCAAATAATAACCAAATCGTTCCCACATCTCAGCAAAGAATAGGAAATAGAGACCTTTGGGGTGTTTTGCAATTTTGCTCATAGTTTAACTGAATGTTTTTGAAACCATTCTATGATGTTTTCAATTTGTAGATTACCTTTTGTAGCTTCAATAACGAAGTCATACTTTTCTTCTTGACTTGCTTTAATATCATATCCATTATCGTACAAGAATAAATTGGCTATAGAATAACCCGTTCTTTTATTTCCATCAATAAAAGGATGATTAATAATTATACTTTCGAAAACTGCGGCTGCTTTTTCAATTGCAGTTGGATACAAATCAATACCATCAAAAGTTGCAAAGGGTCTATTAATTGAGGCTTCAAGAGAGTTATCGTCTCGAACCCCATGTGAACCACCGTGCTCTTCGATTAATTTTGAATGAATAAATAAAACTTCTTCCTTAGATATCATTGCGCCAACTTACGTAATAACTCCTTATCTTCAGAAAGTAATTTATCAAGTCCACCTAAAAGGGAAAAAGATGAATCCTTTGTGGATGAGTATTGTTTTAATAAATCAAGTACTTGAGCCAAAACTTCTTCAGGCACTTCATCTAAAGCCTTATTGATTTCGTTTTTAATTTCAACTTTTCCCATACTCAAATTTAATAAAAAGAAACTAGAATTTATAATTTTTAATACAATCAACAAAGTACTTTACTTTATTAAAATCGGTATCAGGATATAAGCCATGACCAAGGTTTGCGATGTATCTATCTTTACCAAAAGCTTTCAGCATTTTTGATGCCTCTGCTTCTATTGTTTTTTCATCTGAATATAACATGCAAGGATCTGCATTACCTTGAAGCGTTTTTGTGTTGCCAACAATTTTACGTGCATTAGCAGCATTCATAGTCCAATCTAAACCAATGGTATTACATTTTATTTTTGCTATTTCTTCAATGGCAAAGTGTGCATCTTTTGCAAATACAGTAACAGGAACACGGTAATTAATTCCTTCACAAATCATTGAAATATATCTTAACGAAAACTCATTGTATTGCTCTGGCCCTAACACTCCTGCCCATGAATCAAATATTTGAACCATATCGGCACCAGCATCAATTTGAGCGTTTAAATAATTAATTGATGATAAGGCAATCTTCTCTAACAACAAATGTGAAAGAACGGGTTGCGTATATAAAAATTTCTTTGCCTCGCTAAATGTTTTACTTCCTTTGCCTTCTATCATGTATGCAAACAAAGTCCAGGGAGCACCGCAAAAACCAATAAGTGGAACACGATTATCCAATTGCTTTTTAGTAAGTTTAATTGCTTTAATAACGTAATCCAATTCTGCCCCGCTGCTCACGTGCAATGCTTCTACGTCAGCTCTATTTTTAACCGTTTTTTCAAAAACAGGACCTTTGCTTTCAATCATTTGGTAAGGTAATCCCATTGCTTCAGGAATAACCAATATATCAGAAAATATAATTGCTGCATCTACACCTAAAATATCAACTGGCTGAATGGTAACTTCAGCAGCCATTTCGGGGTTCTTAACAAACTCAATAAAATTTTTGGATTTAGCTCTAACTGCTCTATACTCTGGCAATATTCTACCTGCCTGACGCATTAACCAAACCGGAACACGCTCTATCTGCTCACCTTTAGCAGCTCTTAAAATCAAATCGTTCTTTATACTCATCGAGTCCAAAGATACTAAGAAAAGATTAAGATAGAAACCTGAATTTATGAACGAAAACGGGGCAATTTTGAAGGAATTAATCGGTTTTTTTACTATTCCTTTGCCATTGGGTTATTAATATTTCTATAACCCGTTAAATCCATTTTTACAGCCCCGATTAAAATTTTTGCTTGTCCGCGAATTGGAATATGGTTTTTATCATCCGAAATCCAAATGGTTAAATCTTCTTCTTTCTTAAACACTCGTCCTTTTTGTACGATTGGTCTAAATTTTAAACATCTGATTTTACCAACTTCGCTTTTAATTGTTTCTTTACCTACATACTTAATCTTAAGTGGCCAGTTTTCTTTATCAATAAAGCAATTTAAGGCAAACACATCACCTTCCTTTGCATTTGAAAAATCCAGATTACGCGCCGAATAAAATGCTGAAATCATATCTTGTGTTCCAGGGGTAATAGGAAAAGTTTCACCACCTCCAACATCTACTTTATTTGAGAAATGATTGAAGTTGTAATTCTGATGAATTTTATAACCACCTTCATCGCAATTACGGTTAAAAATCCATGGAACTAAGGAATTTTTGTCGATATAGGTTTCGTATCTATCACGTACTTTAAAGAAAAAATCGAAGGTTCCTTTTGAAACACCATTCCCAACAATATGATAACAATCGCGCGGACCAACTTTTTCGGTGTTTGGTTTTACCTCTAGCGTTGCAACTGCTGCTTCCATTACCCCGTAATGCAAACGATAGGATAATACTTCACCTTCTTTAAAAGCTTCGTTTTCTTTAACAGGCAAATCGATTGCTGCTTTTTGCGCTTGTATATTTTGAACAGTTGAATAATTAGAATTTTTGTTTCCGGCAGAAATTAATGAAACAGCTAAAATCGCACTTGCCAATATGGTAGTAATTGCGATTATTTTATTTGTTGTTTTCATTTAAGATTTTTTTCTAAGTAAGTCAAACTACATGCCAAACGTTGAAAAATGCCTTTTACTATTTAATAGCTGTTAAATAAAGTAAAATTTCTTTTCTAAGCATTAACAATTCATCCAATGTTTTTTGGTCAGAAGCCTTGATACCATTAAAACGAATAGTTGCCAAGGCTTCTTTTTTAAATCTAGAGTAAACAAGCGCTATTTTCCCGAAAACAAGTTTGGTGACAAAATAAATAGGCAGCAACCACCAAATTTTAAATACCAACCAAATTACTAAAAGCTCAATCACCATAAATAAAAAAGCAAAAACTGCTCCTGCCCCATAGTTGATGGAAGCATAAAACTCAATATTCTTGACTTTCTTAACTGCAAATTTTTTAGCTAAAAATTTAGGTAGGAAATTTATTGTCTTACCTATTAAATAGAGTGGAAAAAACAAAATCAAACTTACTACTAAAACAAAAGAGCTCTTATCACGATTTGTAACATGATTATAAATAGCTGAATCCTTTAATTTCTTAATCTTTAATAGCGAAGTGTACTTGTATGCCAATTGCCTTAAATGTGTAATTCGTTCAACAGCGTTTTCTTCGATTTGGTTTAATTGTTTGGTAATATAAAACCAAAACTTTTGATGATCGTCTAAATCATCCACATCTAATTTATTTTCTTCCAAATACTGGATTTTGTATATTTCTTGAAGCTCTTCAATTAAGGCGTCATTATCTTTATTATTTAGATGCGGTATTAATTCCAACATTTTTTCTTCTATGTTTTTCGTAAGGTGATTTACCGCTTTAGCTTGATTTTCTTTATACAAACTAAGATAATCCTTTACTTTAATTGCTTCTCCCGCATGATAATAAATATCTGTTCCAAATTGTGATGGGTGCGAATAAGTAACGCTTACTGGAACAATTACTAAATCATCTCTTTTAAATTCTTCTGAAAAACCAAAAGCCATGCGTGCTGTACCTTTTTGGATTGGACGTAATCTTCTTTCTTGAACACAAAGTCCTTCAGAAAAAACCATAATTTTTTGGTTCTTGTTCCACATCTTATTTACAATGGCAAAAGATGCGTTATTCTTCTTCACACCTTCTATTCCTCCATCACGCATTCTAAAAATTGGAATAATACCAATGGCTGTAAGAAATTTGGTAGCAAATCCCTTTTTAAAAGCATCGCCTCGCGCCATGTAATAAGTACGAGGATTAAATACCATAATAGACAAACAAATAGAATCTACAAAGGCATTAGGATGATTGACCGAAAGTAAAACAGGTCCGTCAACACGGATGTTTTTAATATTCTTCCCTTTAAACCTTCTAAAATAGTACGTAAAATAGGTACCAAGAATTACTCTTAAAAATTTCCATAACATGCTCTAAAATTAGGCATTTTTAAGGAATCAAACGAAGTTATAGAAAACTAAAAAAAACGCCCCGATAAATCGAGGCGTTTTTAATTTTCAACTTTGTCTAATTAAGATTGCTTTGGAGCTTCAGCATTTTCAGGCTTTGGCAACAATACTTTACGAGATAATTTAT
>CANJJP010000207.1 GCA_947474485.1 Bacteroidota bacterium
AATTGATGTTACTTTTGATAGCAATGGAAAATCAGGGAAGTTTGATAAACAAATCACAGTTATTACTAACTGCGACCCAAACACGAAAGTATTAAAAATTACAGGTGAAATTATTGTGCCTGTGAGCAATGAACCAAATAAAACAACAACAAAATAAAACAAAACAACAATTATGAATTTTACACTTTTAGAAACAGCTCCAGCAGGAGGAGGATACATGCAAATAGTAATGCTAGTATTAATTATCGTAGTATTTTACTTTTTCATGATTCGCCCTCAAACAAAAAAGGCGAAAGAAGCTAAGAAATTTCAAGAAGGAGTTAAAAAAGGCGACAAAATTGTTACCATTGGTGGTATCATTGGTAAAATTGTAGAAGTTCAAGATACTTCTTATACAATTGAAGTTGAAGGTGCAACTAGAATTAGAATTTTAAAAACTGCTATTTCTCAAGAAAACTCTGCTGCTTTAAATGCTGCTGATGTTCCTAAAGCTTAATTTAATTCCCCTAATTTGGCGAATTTAATTTATTTGATTTTGCCAAGAATAAGGAATGAAAGAAAACAAAAAAGCCGCTTCGTTTAATCGAAGCGGCTTCTTTATGAAATTATATTAAAATTATTTTTTTTCTTCTTTTGTTTCTGTTTCCTTAACAGGCGCAGCCATCTTAACCGCAATTTCAGCTCCTGTACTATCATACATTAAAACTTCTACTGAATCTCCTAAAGCAACCGCAGATTCAACTTTCGGTTCACCTTTAACTTCTTCAACATGTTCCGTTTTTGCACCATGTCCTGCTACTTCATGAGCACCATGTTCTTTTTTGCCATTGCAAAGACTTAAAAAGAAAAATGCAAATAACCAAAAAGAAAGACCCATAATAACTGCTGGTCCAAAATGAGGTTTTTTCTCTGTGTTATGATGATGTGTATCGTGACTCATAGTAATTTATTTTTCGCCAAAATTAGCTAATAATTTATAAGTTACAAATTCTCATTAAAAATAATTTTAATGAGAAGCTGACAGTTCAAAAGTTTCGGCACTGCTGTTCATCATATCTAGCTCCCAACCTTTTGGAAACGGAGCTTCTAATAAAGACCCGCGCAATAAATTAGGGAACAATTCGGCATAAGTTTGTATGTGGTTTGCTGCAACCCTCCGGTAAATGTGAGAGCGGTGCAATTTATCTGGATGATTTATACCTGCTGCTGCCATTAACTCAACCGCTGCCTTTATTGTTTCGTGCTGAAAATTAGCAATCCTTACGCGTTTATCAGCCACATCAAGACCTTTATACAATTTAGGATCTTGAGTTGCTACTCCAGTTGGGCATTTATTAGTGTTACACTCTAAAGCTTGTATGCATCCCAAAGCCAACATCATTGCACGGGCACTGTTGCACATATCTGCACCTATTGCAAAATTACGCATCAAATCAAATCCTGTATGAACTTTGCCTGAAGCTATAATCTTAATGTGTTTCTTAATTCCAAAACCATTTAAGGTATCATACACAAAAGCCAAAGCATCACGCAAAGGCATACCTACCGAGTTGCTAAATTCTAACGGAGCTGCCCCTGTACCACCTTCTCCCCCATCAACAGTAATAAAATCAGGCAATATGTTCAATTTTATCATCGCCTTACAAATAGCAATAAACTGACTTTTTTGTCCAATGCACAATTTAAATCCAATAGGTTTACCTCCTGATAAATCTCTTAAACGCTGAACAAAAGTGAGCATTTCAACAGGTGTAGAAAAAGCTGTATGATATGGTGGGCTTAACACATCCTTACCTTTTTCAACCAAACGAATTTTTGCAATTTCATCTGTAACCTTTGCAGCTGGCAAAATACCACCGTGACCAGGTTTAGCACCTTGAGAAAGTTTTATTTCAATCATTTTTACATTTGGTAAAGCAGCGCGCTCTCCAAATGCTTCATAATTAAAAGTTCCATCTTTGTGACGGCAACCAAAATATCCAGTACCAATTTGCCAAATAACATCTCCTCCTGGCTCTAAATGATAAGGACTTAATCCACCTTCACCCGTATTGTGAGCGAAGCCACCTAATTTTGCTCCACCATTTAATGCCATAATTGCATTCTTACTTAATGAACCGTAGCTCATTGCAGAGATATTTAAAATACTTGCAGAGTATGGTTGTTTACATGCTGGACCTCCAACTAATACACGTGGATCATGATCAACCTTATCGTGATTAAGAGGAACAATGCTATGATTTAACCACTCGTAACCTGTTTCGTAAACATCTAATTGCGTTCCAAATGGAGTTGTATCATTTACTTTTTTTGCACGTTGGTAAATTACATTACGGCTTAAACGATTAAAAGGTGCGCCATCTGTATCTGATTCAATAAAATACTGATATACTTTTGGACGCATCCACTCAGCCATCCAACGCATTCGACCTAAAATAGGATAGTTTTTACGAAGTGTGTGTTTGTTTTGACTCAAATCTGATATACCAACCAAAATCATTGGCGCAATTAAGATGAAGGAAAACCAAAATGGCCACCACAAAAACCAAGAAATAGTAGCCGCAGCTGCACTAACTAAAAAAGAAAACATCCAAAATGATCTCATATTATGTATTTAATTAAGTATATAAATATAGAAATTAAAATGGAAATACAAATTAAAAGTAATTTTACTGTAAGAGTCGTATCTTTGTATTATGATGAATAAAGTGATATTGTTAGCAGTTTATACTGCCCTATTTTCGTTTACTGCACAAGCACAACGCACACAAGTAAAAAACATAAAAAAACACATTAAGTATTTAGCTTCTGATAAATTAGAAGGCAGAGGTACTGCGAGTATTGGAGAAGATAAAGCAGCATTATATATTGCTAATTACTTTGAAAAGTTAAAACTTACCCCAATGGGTGGACGCAGTTATTTCTTTGATTTTAGTTTTAAAAAAAATCCAAACCCACACGACACAAGTACAGCTGATATTAAAGAAAGAAAAGCAAAAAATGTTGTTGCCTTTTTAGATAACGGAGCAGAATATACTGTTGTTGTTGGCGCACACTACGACCACTTAGGATTAGGACTCGATTACAATTCATTAGATGCAAACCCACAAAACAAAATACACAACGGCGCAGATGACAATGCTAGTGGAACGGCGGGTGTGTTAGAGTTAGCTCGTTACTATAGTACCAATAATAAAAAAGAAGCATACAACTTTTTATTTATGACTTTCTCGGGCGAAGAATTAGGATTACTTGGTTCTAAAAAATGGTGCGATAATCCAAGCTATCCATTGGCTAAAATTAATTACATGATTAATATGGATATGGTTGGACGGTTTAATGATAGCACTCGTAAGCTTTTGGTGTATGGTGTTGGAACAGCTCCTGAATGGGTTGAAATATTGGATAAAACAAACAATATGTTCTCGATGAAGAAAGACAGTGCAGGTATTGGTCCAAGCGACCAAACATCGTTTTATTTAAAAGACATTCCTGTGCTACACTTTTTTACTGGGCAGCATAGCGATTACCATAAACCAAGTGATGATGCTGATAAAGTAAATTACGAAGGGGAAAGAAAAGTGTTAGATTATATTATTGATGTAATTGATGCGACTAACTATTATCCTAAATTAAAATTTACAGCCACTAAAACTGCCGAAACAAAATCGACCAAGTTTAAAGTAACGATGGGTGTTATGCCCGATTATGCTTTTGAAGGAAAAGGAATGCGTGTTGATGGTGTTACTAATGGTAAACCTGCATCCAAAGCTGGAATTTTAAAAGGTGATGTGGTAATAAAATTAGGCGACATTAGTATTGTTAATATGGAAGATTATATGAAAGCACTTTCTGTTTTTAGTAAAGGTGATAAAACAAAAGTTAAAGTTTTAAGAGGGACTGAGGAAAAAGAATTGGATATTGAATTTTAACCATATCAATTCAAAAAATTAGATATGTTTCTTCGTGTCTTAACAGTTTGTGAATAAGCTTTTGCGGTAAATTCAGATACATGTGTATTTTTGAATAAAATATTAAAACATGCGCAAGCATATTGTTTTACTTACTACTTCATTCTTAATTACTTTTAATTCGTTTGAAGGCAAAGGTAGAGGCGGCAATACAACTTGGTTTGATATTGCCATTACTGGCTCGGGCGGAACAACTATGCTTACAAGCAAAAACATGTTTAAGAATACTAAAACGGTTACTTCTTCCTTTGCATTTTGTTATGGTGTGGGTGGCAAATTTGGAATCAATTTTAACGAGTCGCATGAGTTGGCATTTAATGCCGAATATTTTTCAAGAAGTCAGAAATATGATATAAAACTTGACTCAAGTAAATTTAGTAAAACCCTATTTTTAAAAGGAATTGATATTGCAATGCTGTATCGCTTTAGAGGCAAAGAAAGTTCGGGATATTTAGAAATTGGACCTCAAATATCATTGGTGTCAAAAGCTAATGAAAGCAGAGATGGTAAAGAAAGAAATGTAGTAGGACATTTGGAACCGAAATATTTTTCGGGTGTACTTGGATTTGGTTCAAACATTATTGTTGCAGAGGCTTTTTGTTGGACAGCTGGAATTAGATTCACAGCATCATCCAGCGATTTGATTTCGAGCGATGGAGAAAAAG
>CANJJP010000208.1 GCA_947474485.1 Bacteroidota bacterium
AAAAACACAAGAGCTATATTGCTTGGTACTTTTTTATCTCAAATTTCCCCCAACTTTAATAAGATTGGAATAACAAGCGCTTATACATTTCTTAGGAATCAGTTGGTCTTATCTTCTTTCTTCTTCTCACCAAACACTTTGAAGTTATAAGTGAAGGTTAACATAAAATATTGCTGTAATATTTTTGTTTGAACATCTTCGATATATGTTTCCGTTACATTACGAGTAATACTTGTGTTTTGACTTAAAATATCGAATACAGATAAGCGAAGTTCAGCCGCGTTTGCCTTTAAAAATTTATATCCAATTGCAGCGTTCCATAAAGTGATGTTTTGATTTAAAGCGCCTGTTAAACCTAAGTAATTATAATTTGTCGCCTCCGTGTTTAATACCAATCCTTTCCAAGGCATAACAGTAATTTTTGCAGCAGCCAATCCTATATAATAATTACTGTTTAATGATGTTTGAATAGAGTTGTTTACAATAGTATAATTCGGTGTATAAGAAACGCTAAAATCAACCTTCTCACTAATGTTACTTGAAACAACTAGACCTCCGGTTAAATTATACGAATCAGAATAATTTAATACATTATTAATTAAACCAGGTGAATGTGTATAATTAATACCTCCATTCACATTTACATTGCATTTAATTTTTTTAAATGGAAAGCCATAAGTTATTAATGAACGAACGGTATAGTTGTCTTGTAAATTAACTGGTCTGCTCAATTGGGCTCCTCTTTGCAAGTAAATCAAATTATCAATTAGAGTGTCGCCTGTTGCAATTATTGTTGAGCTGGCTATGTAATTATTAGTTGCTATACCATTAACAAAAGCAAAGAAACTATTGCCATTTGTTGCGTTTGTATAGTTATACCTAAAAACTAAACTATGCACATATTGTTGTTTTAAATTTGAATTACCCGTTGATAAACTCATTGGATTTGCATTATCCACAACATTTTGTAATTGCGTAACACTTGGTACTTGTGTAGAAGTAGAATAAAAGATGCGCATCTCTTTTTCTTTTGTCCAACGCATACGTGTCATTACTTTTGGTAAAACCGAAAGAAATGTTTTGTTTACAGCTGTTAGATCAGGAAACAACTGATTGCCCACTAAATTTAAACTTTGGAAATCTACTCCAACATTAACCATTAATTTTTCGGTTCTTCTTCTAAAACCTAAGCCAGGCTTATGTGTAATAATTGTGTTTTCAAAAGTGTTTGTTAAAAGTGTATCAAGGCGCGAATATGAATATGCGATTGAATCATACTGATTAGTTCGTTTATCTGAATTGTTTAAAGTATAGGAAGGTGCATACGAAATATACAATTGCCCCTTTTCCTTTATTGGTTCAGTATAAGTTATGCTTGAACTAAAAGTATTGCCAATAGTTGATGATGCTGTAAGCTGATTTATATTATTTGTAGAATCACCAATCGATGAATAGTAATTTGCCAAGGAATATAAATTCGAGTTCCCTGTTTTATCATTAATAGCCACTCCGCCATCAATAGATATTGTTCTGCGAGGTTTGGTAAATTTATGCATCCAAAGGGCATTTGCTTTTCCGTTATAGCCTGCAGTTTTTGTGCTTGTTTTATTATCTAGCGTGTTTATTTTTTCACCGTCAGCATAAGTGTTAGCGCCAATTACAGTTGAATTACTTTTGTTTGTTTGAAATCCAATTTGCGGAGTGATGAACAAAGTATTCATCGTGTCAAATGTAATTTCTGTACGAATATTAACTCGATGATTATAATTTGTAGAACCTGAAGTATTATTTTCATTATACAATTGATTGGAGTTTTTCGATAAAAAATAAGTTCGGTTAATTAATGAAGCATTCTCATTATCACTTCCAGTAAAAAAATAGCTTCCCGTAAATTTTACCTTTTTGCTCCACTGATCAGCGTAGTTAATTCCAGCACTATGCGTGGTGCTAATGCCACCTTGTTGCCCCGACATAAAATTTGCTGTTGGATCTGTTTGCTGCCCACCTCTGCCCATGCCTCCGCCGCCACGTCTGCCACCGCTGCTTGAAGCGGATTGAGCAACTCCTAATAAATCCTGTGATGAAAAATTTTGTTGATTGATATTATTCGACATTCCTAAAATAGTAATCTTGCGATTACCTTTAAAGAAATTATAATTCCCTCCAGCGTTATAGCGATTATCTGTTCCGTAACCTGCATACACTTTTCCAAAGGTTCCATTGCTCATGCCCCGCTTAGTAACAATGTTGATTGTTTTGGAAGTGTTGCCATCATTAAACCCTGTAAATTGTGCTTGATCACTTAATTTATCAAACACTTGGATTTTATCTACAACCTCGGCAGGTAAATTTTTCAGAGCTAGAGAAGCATCATCACCAAAAAATTCTTTTCCATCAATCAATACTTTTTTTACATCCTCGCCTTGTGCTTTCACTACTCCGTTTTCCACAACAATACCGGGCATCTTTTTTACCAAATCCTCTACGTTTGCATCTTGATTTACTTTGTAAGAACCTGCGTTAATTTCTGTTGTGTCTCCCTTTAATGTAACGCGAGTTTGCACTGCATTAATATCAACGTCTTTCAAAAACTTTGCGTCAGTTTCAAGCTTAGCGCGAACAAAAACTTGCTTATCAATCAATTTAACTTCTTTTTGGAATTTCTTATATCCTAAGTAGGATATCTCAACAACATAATCGCCTATTTCTTGATTTTGGAACTCAAATTTGCCATCCATATCAGTAACAGTCATTTGTTTTTTTGTTGTGTCCAATTTGTTTTTCAGTAGAACTGGAACGCCTAACAATGAGCTTGTATCTGCTTTATCAATCACAAAGCCTCTAATCTTAAAGGTTTGAGCCTTTGCAATACTAACTATAAGTAATAAAACAATTAAATATTTCATAATGGTTATTTGACAACCAAAAAACGAAAAGTTTAATGAGTATCTTTAAGGCAAAACTAAGCTTTTCAAATGATTGAGAAAAATATATCCGTAATTAACTCCCCTTTAGGTTCTATAATCATAGAAGGCACAATGGAGGCAATTTCAAGGATTGAATTCACAATTCCACAAACAGAAAAAAATCACACCTCAGATCTACATTATAATTGCATTAAACAACTGAACGAGTATTTTGAAGGAACAAGAACAGATTTTAATTTCCCAATAGACCAAGAAGGAACTCCTTTTCAGCAAGAGGTGTGGAAAGTATTGCCAACTATACCTTATGGACAAACAATATCATACATACAATTAGCAAAACAGTTAGGTGATGAAAAAGCAGTGCGTACAGTAGCCGGGGCAAATGGGAAAAATAAGATTGCAATAGTTGTTCCTTGTCACAGAGTAATTGGTAACAACAATACATTAAGTGGTTACGCAGGTGGTTTAGAAAAAAAGAAATGGTTGTTGCAACACGAACACAATTTTTCACCAGTAAAAGAAGGGTTTTTATTTTAATAGTATGAGTGAAGTGTGGGAATTTTTAAAAGAATTGGTAGATCCTAAATCCATTGTTCAGCTTGGTTTACCACTGTTATTGTTTGTGATTTTTGCTGAAACCGGCTTGTTCTTTGGTTTCTTTTTACCTGGCGATAGTTTGGTTTTTATTTCGGGTTTGTTCTGTGCTACTAAAAAAGACCTCATAGGCGTTAACATTGTTGTTCTTATACTCCTGATGATTGCTGCAGCAGTGTTAGGTAATATTATTGGCTACTTATTTGGAAGATATTTTGGAAAAAACTTGTTTAAGAAAGAAGATAGTTTCTTCTTTAAGAAACGCCATTTAATTGCTACACAAAATTTTTATGAAAAGCATGGACGAAAAACATTAATAATGGGCCGTTTCCTGCCTTATGTGCGCACCTTTGCCCCCATACTTGCTGGTATAATTCATCTTGATTTTAGAAAATTCATGATGTACAATATTGCAGGTGCCTTTGCGTGGATTGGATCCATTGCAAGCATCGGATACTTTTTAGGAAATAAATTTCCAGAAACAGAAAATTATTTAGGTTATATCGTTATTGGATTGATTGTAATAACAACACTTCCAGTTGCAATTACTTATTTGAAAAACAGAAAGCAGAAAAATTAAACTTTTCTCTTTTTCAATTCTTTCAAAATAGTATAAGTTCTGCTTGTCATTACAGGAGTATCAAAATATTTATTTAATTGCACAATTAAAGGAATTACTTCATTTAATAATTCAGAGTGCTTTTTAGCTATATTATATTAAATACAAATATTAGATAGTCTAATTTATTCATGCGACAATATAGTTTTATGAACATTCAGAAATTATTATCTCATTTGTTAAATTTGAGTTTGATTTTTAATGAATTCAGATAGTTGATCTATTGTTTTTAAAGAGTTTATCCGTAAATTCATATTTTAGAATTTGCCACATTCTTGCAGAGGATTGATTTCGGGACTATAAGGGGGGAAAAACACAAGAGCTATATTGCTTGGTACTTTTAGTTTAGCCGCGGCTTTTTTTATTCATTCATAAACCTATCAATCAACCTAGGCAAAGCATATTCATTAAGGTCTTTGCTTTTTATAATTTGGTAAGGCGCTTGCTTTTTTAATTTACCATCCAGTTTCACATTAAT
>CANJJP010000209.1 GCA_947474485.1 Bacteroidota bacterium
CCTTTTCTCCAGTTTTAATCCACGCTTCTAAAAATGCATTTATGCTATTTGAATTGTAAGCCGTGTAAGCAATAATTTCGTCCAAAAAGAATTGCAAGTAATTTTTGTTCTTGGTTATTTTAAAAGTTGAAATTATTTCAATACAACATTCGAGCAAAGGAAGTGTAACTAATTTATCTACAGCTAACTTTATTCCTTCCTCTTTTAGTAGATTTATTAAATTGTATTTAATACTTCCTTTATTAAGTAGAATTAAAAATTCATCTTTTGTTTTTCCACTTATGTGTTGCGCATCACTTAAATAACAAAGGATAGAACTTGCACGAATTGCGTTGTGCGGGTCGTTTAAAAAGGCAAGTACATCCGTTATAAAAACAACTTCGCTGCAGTTTTTTAATAATAATGAATCAGATGAAATTACAGGAATGCCTTGCTGCGTTAAAAAATCAGCTGCATTATTTCCTTCTGTATTGCCACGCACCAAAACAACTATTTCCGAATAATTAAAACCAGAAACTACACTTTGATTTACATACTTAAGCATATGGGTATAAGCTAACTCAGCTTCATCCTCTTTGGAAATAACATCAATGGTAATGTAACCACCTTGGTTTTTTTCTTGCGGCTTTTGTTCAACACCTGCGTAAATATCTTTCCATTTTCCGCTTAGTTGTGTATCGCTTAACCAAGTAAAAAATTGATTATTAAATTCAACCACATTTTTTAAACTACGGAAATTATTTTCTAAATTTTTAATTTCAGCATTACGTTCCAATGTATCTTCCCACATCTCCCGCATTTCTTCGTTTTTAATGGAAGGCAATTTTGGCAAGGATTCAAACTGCCCCGCTTCTCCCCCACGCCAGCGGTAAATAGATTGTTTGCCATCACCTACTAATAAATTAAAATGACCTTCAGCTAAAGAGTTATCAATTAAAGGCAATAAATTTTGCCACTGCATAGCAGAGGTATCTTGAAACTCATCAATCAAAAAATGCTTGTAACGCTCTCCTATTTTTTCATAAATAAAAGGTACTGGCTCCGTGCTAATAACATCAGCAATTCGTTTATTAAATTCGCTGATGAATAAAATATTTTCTTCTTCTTTAAAAGTGCTAATTAATTTATCAATTTCATTAATTAAAGAAAGTGAATATAAATTACGAAGTATATTTTGGTTAATGATATAATCGCCTAAATGTTTTTCTAAATAGGCACTAGCCTGATAGTACAAATCTCTGAACACTTCTGAGTTACTGGTAATGGCGGCAACTTGAGATTTAGCAGCACACCACTTATCTTCCTTAACAGCCTCCATAACGCGTACACCATGAAGATTCTCTTGTGTATATTCTTTGTTTTTAATTTTCCTAAAAAAACCTGGAAAGCCACTTGCACCGTATGAAAATTCCTTTTCTGAAATTCCATTATTACTTAGGAAGGTATAAAATTTGTCTGCAATTAAAGTTAAATCATTCTCAATACTTTTATTTTTCGCAATTAGTTCTTTACGAATATTTTTAAAATCTTCAATAGTAAACGACTTTAATAAATCTAATTTATCAGAAGAAGAATTTCGTAAGGCTCTGCTAACAAATGATTTTATATTTTCATCAACTTGCCAACTCTTCTGATCTTCGGTTTGCTCACGCGAAAAATTAAGGACTAATTTCGTGAGTGCTTCATCTTCTCCAATTTTTGAAATAAGTTGACCGATACACTTAGTAATTACTTCGTCCTCGTTCATTTCAATATTAAAATTTACGGGAAGGTCGATATCATGCGAAAAATTGCGAATGATACTATGCGTAAAACTATCGATGGTGCTAATTCCGAAATTGCCGTAATTGTGCAAGATATCGTATAATAAATTAGTTGAGCGTTTTCTTAATTCTGTCTCATCAATTTTTACTTCATCACACAAAACACTTGCAAGTGTTTTTGATTTAGCAGGCAAAACTTCAGCGGACAAATCACGCAATGCATTTAAAATACGATCCTTCATTTCAGCAGCAGCCTTATTGGTAAAGGTAATTGCTAATATGGATTTATATATTTTTGGCGGGTTGCTTGTATCCGAAAGAGCTAGTTTCAAATACTCTTTCACAAGTGTAAATGTTTTACCCGAACCCGCCGAGGATTTATAAATAACGAAATTATGTTGCTTAGAATTCATCTTGTTTATACCCCTTAAATTTAGTATTATTGTTGTATAAATGAAGTGCCTTTTCAAAAATATTTTTATTCTTTTTTTCGCTTTCAATTTTACATTGTGTGCCCAAGATAATGCTGCCCATATTAAAGGCGAAGTACTTGTAATGCTTCATAAGACTGGGCAAATAGAAAAACTCTTAAACAACAATACCGAATTATATTTAAAACAAGTCATTTCAAAACGTTCAGGAATCTATTTATTAAGCTTCGATTCTTTGCAGAATGAGCAAATGATTTTGAATAAACTCAGAACAAACTCAGAAATTGAAATTGCACAATTCAATCACATTACTCAATCGCGTGCTTTACCTGACGACTTACAATTTGGCGTTCAATATGCATTACACAACACTGGTCAAAGTGGCGGAACAGTAGATGCAGACATTGATGCACCCGAAGCTTGGGACATAACAACAGGTGGTTTAACAATTGCTGGTGATAGTATTGTAATTGCAATTATTGATGATGGTTTTCAACTTACACATCCCGACTTAAATTTCTGGAAAAACAATTTTGAAATTGCAGCAAACGGAATTGATGATGATGGGAATGGATTTATAGATGATACAAAAGGTTGGAATGCTTCAAACAACAGCAACAATATTGTTTTAGCCCAGCATGGTACTCATGTTACTGGCATTGCTGCTGCCAAAGGAAACAATGCAATGGGTGTAAGTGGCGTTGATTGGAAATCGAAGGTTATGCCAGTTGTAGGTTCAACTACTTTAGAGAGCGTTGCTGTTGCAGCATACACTTATGTATTAGAGTGCAGAAGATTATATAATGAAACAAATGGAGCAAAAGGCGCTTTCGTTGTTGTTACCAATTCATCCTTTGGTGTTAATCAAGGGCAACCCGTTAATTTTCCAATATGGTGTGCCATTTATGATAGTTTGGGAAAGCAAGGAATATTGAGTGTTTGTGCAACTGCTAATAATAATTGGGATGTGGATGTTGTCGGAGATATTCCAACTGCGTGTGCAAGTAAATATATGATTACCGTTGCTAGCACCAATAGAAATGACGGAAGAGTTAATTCAACTGCTTATGGCCCAAACAGTATTGATTTAGCTGCACCTGGTTCGGCAATCCTTTCAACTTATGCAACTAACACCTATACAACATTAAGCGGAACATCAATGGCCGCACCATTTGTTGCGGGAACAATTGGATTAATGTATGCAGCCGCTTGCGATAGTTTTATTCAACTTTACAAACAATACCCAGATAGCTTTGCAATGGAAGTAAAAAGTTTTATCATTAATGGCGTTGACCAAAAAGTTGGTTTTGACACCCTTTACTTTTCGGGTGGGAGATTAAATGCACATACATCCATAGTTGATTTTCAAAATTATTTTAATTGTTATTCGGTTGGCTTAAAAAAAACCGAAAAAGGAAATTTTATCATTAGTCCGAACCCAGCAATGGATAAACTGACGATTTTTAATATTGATTCAAACCCAATTAAATCAATCAAAGTAATTGATGTAAACGGAAAAACAATTTCCATACTCAATTTTGAAAACAATAATTCTCATAAAATAGAAATTAATATTTCAACTTGGACTAATGGCGTTTATCATTTACATTTAACTGATAGCCAAGGTAATTCAACCACTCATAAACTGGTTAAAATTGGTTCGTAACAGGTTGAAAAGTAAATCAGTGCTATGCTTAATTAGTTCGTAAATTCGCGGCATGTACACTTGGAAACTTGCATTGCAAAACAAGAACTTCATTCAAAAAATGATTTTGTCATTTATTTTTTTGGGAGTGATAATGTATTTCTTTGCCTGGTTTTTGAATTACGTTGAAACACGCCAAGGACATGTATTTTACGACCCAATTTTAAATTTCTTACGTCCTCGTGATGTTTCTGATTTTATTTTTTTTACAACTTACAGTGCAGGCATACTTGGTTTATGTTATGGATTTGCAAATCCCTACCGAACCATTCACTTATGCCAGATGTACACCTTGCTTACAATTTTCAGAATCATTACTTTGTTCATTTTCCCTTTAGATCCGCCAACTGCA
This sequence comes from Bacteroidota bacterium, assembly GCA_947474485.1. Lineage (GTDB taxonomy): Bacteria > Bacteroidota > Bacteroidia > B-17B0 > Aurantibacillaceae > JADJDM01. The sequence continues at coordinate 4,252 of CANJJP010000209.1, forward strand.
ATTATCCCTTTAAAGGATTCTATTTTAGAAAACACCTTTTACAATGAAGGTGGAAACGTAAAAGATCTTTTCTTTTCAGGACATACAGCTACCTTATTTTTGTTCTTTTTCTTTACCAAACACCGCACATTAAAATGGATATTTTTTGCTTGTGCAATTTCTGTAGCAATTGCTGTCGTAATTCAGCATGTGCATTATAGTTATGATGTTATTGTTGCCCCGCTATTTGCTTATATTTCTTATAAATTAATATCGCGCCACTCAAAATTGTATCAGGTAAATAAAGTGGTGTTGGAATAATCTCAATATTCCTAATCACTAAAAAACACAACTAAAAAATTGAATTTCAATTTTTCCCCATAAA
>CANJJP010000210.1 GCA_947474485.1 Bacteroidota bacterium
AATGCCAATGATTAACGAAGCAATTATTACTTTATACGAAGGCGTTGCAGGTGTTAATGAAATTGATACAGTTATGAAATTAGGTATGGCTCATCCAATGGGTCCATTGCAATTAGCTGATTTTATTGGTTTAGATGTTTGCTTAAACATTATGCGTGTATTACAAGATGGATTTGGAAATCCAAAATATGCACCATGTCCATTACTAGTAAACATGGTTACAGCGGGGCATTTAGGCGTTAAATCTGGAAAAGGTTTTTACGAATACACTGCTGGGTCTAAAGATTTAGTTTTGGCAGAGCGTTTCAGAAAAAAAGAAATGGCATAGCTGGGCATTGGTGGCTTCGAGTGCCTCAGCCACCAACGAATAATAATAAAAAATCCGTTACCAGTCCTGAGCTTGACGAAGGGGGTAACGGATTTTTTTTGTTAAAAGCAATATTGAGTTAAGGTCGGAAATCATGGACTAAAACTCCACAACACTTTCTCGACTGCGCTCGAAATGAGAACGCACGCAGAATGTCAGGTCGAGCGCAGTCGAGACTTGTTTAACGTGATTTTAATTGAAAGAAAATTATTACTGCTTACTCACACTTATAAAAGCAAAACAAGAAAAGCAAATAACAATATTGATTATCACATTTATTCCAGCCCACATATAATTCCCAGCTTTCAATAATTCCATTGTTTCGTAGCTGAATGTAGAAAAGGTACTTAAGCCACCACAAAAGCCAGTGAGAATAAGCAGTTTATAATTTTCTGAAAGAGTAGCATTGTTTTTATAAACGAATAATGTAATTGCAAAAACAATACAAGCAACAATATTTGCAGTAAGCGTGGCAATTGGCAAAGTAAGTTGAAACGATTTTAATCCCATTGAGATTCCAAATCTTAACAATGAGCCTAAACCACCTCCTATAAATATTGCAATCCAGTTCATGTTAATATTATTTCTAGTTGCTGGTTTCTAGTTATTGATCGTAAATATTTCTAAATTTTCACTTCTTACTTTTCACTTTGCCAATATAAATAGCCCCGCCTACATTGTCTCTTTTGGCGCCGGTTACACTGCTTAAACAATTAACTTTTTCGGTAAACCTTAATACACCTAAGAATGCAAATAAGATTGCTTCTTTAAATTCGATGGTTGTTTTATCTGGGATTATTAATTCACATTTTGTTTGTGCTTGCAAACATTCTATTAAAAAAGTGTTGTAGGCACCACCTCCACTAATTAACAGTTTTTTTATTTTATTTTTATTTAAAACGGAAGTAATTTGAATAGCGCTATGCTCAAGTGCTGTGGCCATTTTATCTTCAATAGATAAATTTGATTTTTCTAATACAGGAAAAATAGTTGCATCAATCCATTCTCTTCCTAATGAGCGTTGTCCTTTTTGTTTGTAATACGCAAGCGCATTTAATTTTTTTAATACCTCAATATTCACTTGCCCCGATTTAGCTATTGCCCCGCCTTTATCATAATCTTTTCCCAACTTATTTGCATAATAGTTAAACACAATATTTGCTGGGCATATATCAAATGCAATAGTTTTGTTTTTTTGTTGGAAGGAAATGTTTGCAATACCTCCAATATTTAAACAAGCTTCATAGCTGCCAAATAATAGCTTATCGCCAATTGGAACTAAAGGAGCGCCTTGTCCGCTTAAAGCAACATCTAAACTTCTAAAATCGCAAATTGTTGTTGTGGCTGTAATAGCTGCAATTTGAGCTCCATCGCCAATTTGACAAGTAAAGCCATTTTGTGGTTGATGAAAAATAGTGTGTCCGTGCGATGCAATTAATTGAGGCTTAGCTTGATACTTTTCAATAAATTTCTTCACTTCTTTTCCGCAAAAGTTACCGAATTCAACATGCAATTTCCAAAAGTCTATTACAGTCATTTCAGGAGCTTTAGCCAATTTTTCGGCTAAGGATTTAGGATATTTAATGGTTTTTGCTTGTAATACATCGAATTTCCATTTTTTTTCTATAGTGCTAAAACTGCAATATGCAATGTCCAATCCATCAAGCGAAGTACCCGACATCAGACCGATTGCATAGTATTTAAAACTTTTCGCCACCTTATTATGAATAAGACAAATATAGTTTAAATAAAAGCTTAATCATTTTTTTATTTAGGAAAATCGGCTATTTTTGAGGCTGAAGAATTTATTGTAAAATTTAATATATAAGACCATGTTATTTCAATTATCAGAAGAGCATTTAATGATTCAAAAAGCGGCTCGTGATTTCGCGCAAAACGAATTAAAACCAGGAGTTATTGAGCGTGACGAACATCAAAAATTTCCAACTGAGCAAATTAAAAAAATGGGTGAGCTTGGTTTCATGGGAATGATGGTTGATCCTAAATACGGCGGAGGTGGAATGGATACTATTTCATACGTTTTGGCTATGGAAGAAATTTCTAAAGTAGATGCTTCTTGCTCGGTTGTAATGAGTGTAAACAACTCATTAGTTTGCTGGGGTATCGAACATTTTGGAACAGAAGAACAAAAACAAAAATACTTAGTTCCTTTAGCTAAAGGAGAAATCATTGGAGCATTTTGCTTATCTGAACCTGAAGCAGGTTCAGATGCAACATCTCAACGTACAACCGGTGTTGATATGGGAGACCATTATTTAGTAAACGGAACAAAAAATTGGATTACCAATGGTAGTACAGCATCTGTTTATTTAGTAGTTGTACAAACAAATGTTGAACTAGGACACAAAGGAATCAACTGCCTTATCATGGAAAAGGGAATGGAAGGATTTGTTGTAGGACCTAAAGAAAACAAAATGGGAATTCGTGCTTCGGATACACACTCATTAATGTTTAACAACGTAAAAGTTCCAAAAGCAAATCGTATAGGTGAAGATGGATTCGGATTTAAATTCGCAATGAAAACTTTATCTGGCGGACGTATTGGTATTGCATCTCAGGCATTAGGAATTGCAAGCGGGGCATATGAATTAGCATTAGCTTATTCTAAAGAGCGTAAGGCATTTGGAAAAGAAATTTCTAAGCACCAAATCATACAATTTAAATTAGCTGATATGGCTACACGTATCGAGGCTTCTCGTTTAATGTGTTTAAAGTCGGCTTGGTTAAAAGACCAACATTTAAATTACGATCAAGCAGGAGCAATGGCAAAAGTATTTGCTTCTGAAACAGCAATGTGGACAACAACTGAATCAGTTCAGATACATGGTGGTTACGGTTTCGTAAAAGAATACCATGTTGAGCGTTTAATGCGTGATGCGAAAATTACACAGATTTACGAAGGAACTTCAGAAGTACAACGTATTGTAATTTCTCGTTCGTTATTAGCTTAATTATTAATTAGCATAAATTTAAAACGCCTCTTTTCGAAAATGTAAAGAGGCGTTTTTTATTATTATAAGATTTTGGATTTATAGAATTAAGTAATGCTTATTAAATACTCAGAAAAACTTTTAGCTTCCGGCAATTCATTTTTTCTAAATATCCCAAACACCGAACTTCCGCTGCCACTAAGGGAAGCGTATAATGCACCTTGGGTATATAATTGATCTTTCAGTTTTTTTATTTCCGGGAAATGATAGAACACAGATTCTTCAAAATCATTTTCTAAAACACCTTTCCAATTTTCGGGTTTAGTACTGCTTAAAAAATCGATAAGATTGATATTTGCTTTTTTAGGAGTAACTCTTGAATAGGCAAGTTTTGTATTGCTATGTATGTTTGGGAAAATGGTAAGGATAGAGTAGGCTGATAAATCAATTTTCACATCTTTAAATTTATCTCCTTTTTCATAAGCATAGGTAGGAGTGTTTTTTACAAAAAAGGCACAATCGCTTCCAAGTTTTGCAGCCTCTTGCAAAATCACATCTTCACTTAATGCTAAATTAAATTGTGTGTTTACTGTTTTTATAAAAAACGCTGCATCTGACGATCCTCCCCCTAATCCTGCTCCCATAGGAATTGCCTTGTGCAAATAAACGTTTAAAGGAGGTAATGATTTTCTTGCAGATAAATTTGAGTAAGCTTTATTAATTAGGTTATCATCGTTTGCGCCCGCAATCTCAATTCCTGAGCAATGCAATTGGCACTTACTTGCCCCGCTTGTCAAGTTTTTATTTTCTAAAACTTCTAATGCATCTTTCCAATCAATAGGATAAAATACAGTTTCGATATTGTGAAAACCATCACTACGTTTTTCGGTTATATGTAAACCTAAATTAATTTTGGCATTTGGAAAACAAAGCATAGACCTTAAAATTACTTACTAGTCGCAAATAAACCAAGAAATAACTAATAATTATAAAAAATCTCAAATCATAGCACGAACTTTGTTATATTTATTCAATTATTTTGAATCGATGAAATTAGTTTTGTTATTATTTTTTCTAAGCCTTGGCTTATTTGTTCATTCGCAAAATGATTTTGCTAAAGGATACATTATTGGGCCTAAAAATGATACCACACAAGGTGAGGTTAAATTATTTAGTAAAAATGAATTAGATCATTATGTAAAAGTGATGTTTAGACTAAAGCCGACAGGAAATGGTAAGCAATATCTTCCTCAAAAAATTCATGGTTATGGTTTTGATGGTAAAGATTACG
>CANJJP010000211.1 GCA_947474485.1 Bacteroidota bacterium
AGAAAATAGTTGTCCTAGCTAAACGATTCTTTGCTATACCAGTGTTCTTTTGCTATTAAATGGCGGATGGAATTTACAACCTACTTAAATCATACAATAATCCTATCAACAAAAAATCAAAACCTCCTGATGAGTTCCAATTATTTTTTAACTTTGATTAAAATAATGGGGAAACTCCGGTTATATTAAGATAAATTATCACTTGCGGCATCATTTATTCTGTAAATTTACGGCATGTTAAAAGCAAGTTATATCTTTTTATTTTCTCTTTTCCTTTTTGTTTCTTGCAATAAAGATTCAGAAAAATTAGAAAAACCTGTTGATTTGTTAGATAAAAACAAAATGGCAGCAATGCTTACTGATATAACTTTAATGGAGGCTGCAGCTAATGTTCAAGTTAAACAAAATGTAAACGCAAAGATTGAAGAAAATTTAAAATTTAATATTTACAAGCAGCATATGATAAGCCGTAAGCAATATGAATCTAGTTTAAAATATTACAGTGCAAATGCCAAAGAATTTAAAGAAGTATATGACATTGTACTTCAAAATTTAAGTAAGCAAAAAGGCAATTAAGAATTTGCAGTTTCTTTTTAACTGTACTCCTTGTTCTGCTTGAAGAATTTCTTTTGAAAGAGCAGTATTGCACCCACGCCAAAAGATATAGCAGCATCTGCAAAATTAAACACTGGACGGAAAAACTCAAAAGGCTCTCCACCCCAAATTGGAAACCAATCAGGCCAAGTACCTTGAATTATTGGGAAGTAAAACATATCCACTACACAGCCATGTAAAAAACCTGCATAACCTTGAGATGAGTATTCGGCTATACCATAATACGGAACATATTCGCCACTAGCAACATCTAAAGTAGTTCCTTGGTCGAATATTAAACCATAAAACATACTATCCAAAATGTTTCCTACTGCGCCTGCTAATATTAATGCAACACATACTACATAGCCATTATGCTCCTTAGCACGAACAATTTTTATGATATAATAAACCCCAAAAGCTGCTGCTATAATTCTAAAAACGCTAAGCAGAATTTTTCCGAACGAACCGCCAAGCTGCATGCCAAATGCCATTCCTGGGTTTTCGGTAAAATGCAAAATAAACCAATCGCCAGCTACTTTATACTCTTCGCCAAGCATAAAATGAGTTTTGATATAAAGCTTAATAAATTGGTCGATTAATAAAACCAATAACACTGTAATAATTGGGTATTTGTATTTTAGTATTTTTTGGAGCATAAAAAAAGGCTATCCCGCCTGAGCAAAGATAACCTTTTTATGAGATCAACAAATTGTGTTTAGTTGCTTTGGCTTAATTTAGCATCTATGCTCAATGTTGCATGTGGTACACTGCGTAAACGCTCTTTAGGAATTAATTTTCCTGTAGCTCTGCAAATTCCGTATGATTTGTTTTCGATACGAACTAAAGCGTTCTTTAAAGAAACAATATATTTTTCTTGACGAGAAGCTAATTGCGCTGTTTCCTCTTTAGACAATACGTCGCTTCCATCTTCTAATAATTTAAATGATGGTGAAGTATCGTCAGTTCCATGGTCATCAGCGTGAGATAAGGTTTGTTTTAACAAATCAAAATCCGTTTGCGCTTCTTCCAACTTTTTATTAATTAGTTCTTTAAACTCTACTAGTTCTTTATCAGAATAACGTGAACGCTTGTCGCTATCGTTAATGTAAGGTTTTGGTTGAACAACAGGTTGTTTTTTTAGCAATGATTTGTTTAAATCAATTTTCACAACTTGTTTTCTAACGAAATCTTCCGAATCATATTTTTTCTTTGATTCCTTTGCTTTTGGCTTTCTTCCTTTACGTTTTGGCTCATCTGGCTCAAAATCGTCATCCTCTTCAACCTCAACGTCAGGCTCAACATCTAATCCTTCCTCTAATAATCCAGCATCTAAATCTAGACCTTCTGCTTCCAACTCATCATCAACAGGTTTTACTTTTTTCGACTCCTCTTTCCCCTTCTTCATACTCTTCACTTCCTTTTTCTTCTCCACTTTCGATATTGGTTTACTTGCCGCCACTTTAGCGGGCTTAACTACTTTTTCAACTTTTTTAGGTACAGAAACTGCCTTTTTTGCTAAAGGTTTTGCCGCCTTTTTAGGAGCCGGGGCTGCCTTTTTTGCTAAAGGTTTAGTAGGTTTAACCGCCTTTTTAGGAGCTGGTTTTGCCGTTTTCTTTGCAACTGGTTTTGCTGCCTTTTTAGGTGCAGATTTTGCTACTTTTTTAGCAATTGGTTTTGCTACCTTTTTAGGTGCAGGTTTTGCTACTTTCTTAGGTGCAGGTTTTGCCGCTTTTTTTGCTGCGGGTTTCGCCGCCTTTTTAGGTGCCGGTTTTGCCGCTTTCTTAGGAGCTGGTTTTGCCGCTTTTTTGTTCTTAGCCATTGTTCAATTAGTTTTTTTGAACTGTAATTAATGTACTTATATTCTCATCTACCTCAACATTTATCCCATCTGCTTGTGAAATTGAATCCACAACTTCAAGGTTATTTGTCAAAGTTTCAGCACAAATATAACTTAAATTGTTTTTTATTGCCGTTTCAATCGTATTATTTCTTTGTATTTTAATGTTTATCTTATCTGTAACCTCAAAACCTTTGTCTTTTCGGATGTTTTGTATACGATTTACTAATTCACGGGCAATTCCTTCGTTTATTAGTGCTTCGTTCAGATTTATATCCAGCGCAACTGTTAATGCCCCGCTGTTAGCCACTTTCCAACCTGGGATATCAACAGGTATGATTTCTACATCTTCTGTTTCTAAAACGATTACGTCGCCTTCGATGTTCATTTCATACTTACCTATTTTTTCGATAGCCGAAATAATTGCATTTCCATTATCCTTTGCAAAAGCCTGAACCGTTTTCATGTGCTGACCACATTTTTTACCCAGCGTTTTGAAATTCAACTTCAGGTTTTTTACAATTTGGGTTTGACTTTCGTTTACAAACTCAATATGCTTAATGTTTACTTCCGACATAATTAAATCCTGAACGGCAGTAATTTTCTTTTGCATCTCATTATCTAAAACAGGAATTTGAACACGCAATAATGGTTGTCGCACACGCAAATTTTCTTTCTTACGAATAGATAATATCATAGAAGAAATACGTTGAGCCAAATCCATTTGCTCTTCTAAATTCTTATCAATCACCTTAACGTCAGCTTTTACGAAGTTGCTTAAGTGTATTGATTCTGCTGCGAGTTGAGTATTATTTTTAATTGCTTGCTCTCTTATTCCATCTGTTAAATTTTTGTACATCCACTCTGCAAAGAACGGGGCAATCGGACTCATTAATTGAGAAACAACACGTAAACATTCGAATAATGTTTCGTAAGCAGCTTTTTTATCTTCGCTCATCTCACCTCTCCAGAAACGACGACGTGCTAAACGAACATACCAGTTACTTAAATGTTCATCAACAAACTCTTCTACATAACGCGCAGCACGATGTGGTTCATATTCGTCGTAAGCTTCGGTAACTGATTGTATTAAACTGTTTAGTTTTGAAATAATCCAACGATCTAACTCCGAGCGCTCAGAAACTGGAGTTAAATTACTTTCATCAATTTCAAATCCATCAACGTTTGCATACAAAGCAAAGAAACCGTAAGTATTGTAAAGTGTTCCGAATAGCTTACGTTGCACTTCAGAAATTCCTTCTAAATCAAACTTTAAATTATCCCAAGGTGCTGCATTTGCAATCATATACCAACGTGTAGCATCTGGGCCATATTTCGGAAGTGTATCAAATGGGTCGATAGCATTACCTAAACGCTTACTCATTTTGTTACCATTCTTATCTAATACTAATCCATTACTAACTACGTTTTTGTATGCAACCGAATCGAAGCACATAGTACCAATTGCGTGCAAAGTAAAGAACCAACCACGTGTTTGATCCACTCCTTCTGCAATAAAATCAGCTGGGAAATATTTTTTGTCGTCGATTAATTCTTTGTTCTCAAAAGGATAATGAACCTGTGCGTAAGGCATAGCGCCACTATCAAACCACACATCAATTAAATCAGTTTCGCGGAATAATTTTTTTCCGTTTTGTTCCAATACAATTGTATCAGCATAAGGCTTATGCAAATCAAAGGTGTTATAATTTTCAGCACTCATATCACCTGCCTTGAATGCCGCAAGTGGATTGCTTTCCATAAAGCCTTTAGCAACTGAATTTGCAATTTCTTTTTGCAATTGCTCAACTGATGAAATAACTAATTGTTCTGTTTTATCTTCACTTGTCCAAATTGGAATTGGAATGCCCCAAAAGCGTGAACGAGAAAGATTCCAGTCGTTCAAGTTTTCTAACCAATTACCAAAACGACCTGTACCAGTAGCTTCTGGCTTCCAGTTAATCGTTTTGTTAAGCTCTATCATGCGTTGTTTTGCCGCAGTAGATTTAATAAACCAACTATCTAAAGGATAATAAAGAACCGGCTTATCAGTTCTCCAGCAGTGCGGATAACTATGTTCGTAGGTTTCTTTTTTAAATAATTTTCCTTCTTCCTGTAGTTTTAAAAC
>CANJJP010000212.1 GCA_947474485.1 Bacteroidota bacterium
GACAATGCAGCGATAGCGATAACCGATAATACTTTTTTCATTTTTTTTGAGTTTTAAATTTTAATATTTGACTTTAATACCCAAACAATGAAAATAGTAACCCACATTTTTAAAGAAAATTTAAATAATTTTATAAATATTTGATTTTCAAATGAATAATTTAAATAATTTTATTTATTTTAGTATGAAATTAGATTGATTAGCTTTGTTGCAATAATAAAACCATGAGATTAATATCGCTTTTTACCCTTTTGCTTTCACTTTCTTTATTGAAAGCGCAAACATACAATAGTATGAACATTTCATTACTATCAGTTATTGCACCCGAAACTACTAATAATTGGTATGGAACTGCCACAAAATATGCAGGTTGTTATGGTTGGCATAACCCAGTTGATAATAGAGAATATGCTATTTTAGGTTCTACTAAAGGAAATCATTTTATTGAAATAACAAACCCTTCGGCTCCTGTAGTTAGAGATTTTGTTGCGGGTGTAGCACAAAACAGTTTATGGAGAGAAATTAAAACCTATCAAAACTATGCCTATCTAGTTAGTGATGATAATGGGAATCGTTTTCAAATTGTGGATATGAGTTATTTGCCTGATTCGGTGCACGTTGTTTATCAATCAAATGCATTATTTGCAAAATCACACACTATTTTTATTGAAGGAAATAAATTGTACTGCGGGGCAACAACAAGTGCATCAGGTGTTGTAACTTCCATGGCTGTTTATGATTTAACTAATCCAGAAAACCCTGTTTTATTGCGTAAACTAAATCAAGATTTACCAAGCATTGCATATGTTCATGATATGTTTGTTAGAAACGATACTGTTTATGCTTCAACAGGAAACCCTGGTCTATTTATTTTAAAATTTAATAGTAACAATACTTTTACCTTATTAGCAGATTACACTAATTACTTTGAAGTTGGTTATAATCACAGTAGCTACTTAACGCCTGATAGTAAAACATTGGTTTTTACAGATGAAGTTGCTACTGGATTGGCTGTTAAAGTAATTGATGTGAGTGATTTAGGAAACATTACTTTAACTGATACTATTAAATCGCATGTTGGAGCAACAGCACATAATCCTTACATAACAGATGATTACCATGCCATCATTTCTTATTACCAAGATGGAATTCAAATTTATGACGTATCAAATCCAAACAATGCAGTTTTAACAGGTTTTTTCGACACTGATTACTTACATGGAAACAATGACAATTACAGCTTTAGCACAGCTTACCGTGGTTGTTGGGGAGCTTATCCTTACTTGCCTTCGGGTGTTTTAATTGCTAGCGATATGCAAAATGGCTTATTTGTATTGGATATAAGTTCGGCACTTGGAGTAAAATCGAGTAGTGCTTTAAACTATTTAAATATTTATCCAAATCCAACAACAAATGAATTAAACATTGTTATTTCTTCTGAAAAAAATGCAGTAATTAAAATGGAGATAATTGATTTAATGGGAAGAGTGATTATGAAAAGTGATATAAATAAAACAGATAAACTTTTTCAATATAAAATAAACACTAGTTCATTTGCTTCCGGAAGTTACATTGTGAAATTAAACGGTGGTGAAACAAACACCATTCAAAAATTTATCAAAGCAGATTAATTACTCGCAGGATACTCAACAAAATTCCGGGGAGTTTCATAAAGCCTAATTTGTAAATCTAAATCTTTTTCAATTTTTTCTCTTAAAATTTCGAAAATAATACGGCAAATGTTTTCTGCAGTTGGATTCAATTCTTTAAACTCAACTGTATCTAGATTTAGATTTTTATGATCAAAACGGTCTTCCACTTCTGCCTTTATTAAATCACTTAAAATTTTCATGTCGATGAGATAACCAGTGTCTTCTCTTACATAGCCAGTTACCTTTACTATTAAATCATAATTATGCCCATGAAAACTTGGATTATTACACAAGCCAAATATTTCTGTATTTTTTTTATCGTCCCAAGCTAAATTATGCAAACGATGCGCAGCATTAAAATGCCCTTTCCTAAAAACTGATGTTTTGTATTTCATAATTACCTGTAAATTGTAATACTCCCTTTTTTAATTCCCTCATCCGATTTAGTATCAAACACAAAAAAATACGTTCCAGCGGGTAAATCCTCACCTAAATATTTCCCTGTCCAATCATTTTTATAATTAGTTACAGCATAAATTTCTTGTCCGTATCTATTAAATATTTGTAAACGATTTTTTGGATACTTTTCCAAATTACCTATAACCCAAACATCATTGTCTCCATCAGCGTTTGGAGTAAGACTATTATAAAACACAAGTGTTGAACTTGGTTTTACATTAACCTTAACTGAATCAACATAATTACAACCATGTTCATCTCTAATCGTTAACAAAAAAAAAGCAGTGTCTCGTGGAGCAACATCTGGATTGTACGTTGTATTATAATTTATTGATGAAGTTGCAGACCACCATTCATATGTAAGAAGCGAATCATTTGGACTTGCAAACAAGGTAATAGATTCTCCTTCATTTATTGTCGTATCAGGTCCAGCGCTCATTTCCAAGGTATGAACTGTAACGGTAACAACATCTGTTTTAACACCACATAATGGAGAAATAATTTGAACAGTATAATTTGTAGTTATTGTAGGAGAAGCTGTAACCCTTGGGCTAACTGTATCACTTAGAGCATAAGAAGGATTCCATTTAAAAGTATAAGGAGTTAAATAATTTGAGGAAGAACCAATTAATACGGAATTTGAATCCGCTAAACAATATTCTTTATCGTTGCCGGCTCCCATTTTAAGTATATCATCCACTACAACATTAACTTGATCGGTTTTAACAGAATCTCTGCTATCTCTTACCGTTAAAGTATAAGTTATAGTATTAATTCCAGTAACCGTAGGGTTTTGAACATTGTTAGCACTTAAACCTGTAGATGGTGACCAAGTAATTGTATAAGGAGGAAAACCACCTGTGATTGTTGGACTAGCTCCTATTGTTGTAGTTGCTGAAGGGCAAATAAATTTATCTTGACCAGCATTAACTATTAACTGAGCCAAAGAAAATTTTGCTAAAAACAACATCACAACAAATAAATCCAACTTGTTCATGATACAAATATAACATATTGTTAAGTGAATTAAAATAGATAAGGCTGATACTTTCGTTTGAATTTTCACAAATATCTCTTACTTTTAAGGCATGACAAGTATAAAATCAATTGGTTATAATGTTGAAATTGGAAAGAACAGTTTAAAACAACTTTCTAAATTTATCTCTAAGAGTAACTACTCAGCTTTTTATATAATGGCTGATGAGAATACAAATGAGTATTGCATGCCAATATTGTTAAAGCATGCGCCACAATTAGCAAACGCTAATGTGTTTGAAATTGAAAGTGGAGAAAGTAATAAAGTACTTGAAGTTGCTTCTAATATATGGCAAACACTATTGGAAAGTAATGCAGATAAAAATGCCTTACTAATAAACTTAGGTGGCGGAATGATTAGTGATTTGGGCGGTTTTATTGCATCCGTTTACAAAAGAGGAATTGATTTTATTAATGTGCCTACATCCTTACTTGCAATGGCAGACGCGAGTGTAGGCGGTAAAAACGGAATTGATTTTGGTGGAATAAAAAACAGCATTGGCACAATTACACAACCAAAAGCAGTTTTTGTTTACACAGAATTTATTGAAACACTTCCAAAACAACAAGTATACAATGGCATGGCTGAAGTATACAAAATGGGATTAATTGCAGATAAAAAATATTGGCAATTATTAAGTCTGACTGATTTCACTGATAATATGGAGCAGGTTATTGCGCATTCTATTTATCTAAAAAATCAAATTGTTAAACTAGACCCATTTGATAAAAAACAACGTAAAGCATTAAACTTTGGACACAGCATTGGTCATGCTATTGAAGCGCTATCTTTAGGAAGTAAAGACGAATTATTACACGGTGAAGCAATCATTATTGGGATGATTATGGAGGCGCATATTTCGTATCAAAAGAAACTACTTACTAAGTCACAACTGGATGAAATCCTAAATACTTTCTTCGATATTTTTGAACCCGTTCAACTTAAAATTAAAAACAATAATGATATTTTAAGTTTAATAAAAAACGACAAGAAAAACGCTAAGGGAAAATCACTATTTACATTACTCCATGGAATTGGAAAATGCAGAGTTGATGCTGAAGTTACCGAAAAAGAAATAGTGAATGCAATTAATTACTACACCAAATTAAAAGCATGGGCAAGTTAATCGCAGCTAAGACACTTACAAATACTACAATTAATACTCGCGGTTCAAAGAGCATATCAAATCGAATGCTTATGATAAGAGAAGTGTTAAAAATGGATATTGAATTGCAAAACATTTCAAGTTCTGAAGACACCCAACTTTTATTAAATGCTCTTAAATTGGTTCATGATAGTAATTCAGAAATTATAGATGTTCATCATGCTGGCACAGACATGCGATTTTTAACGGCATTGCTTTCAGTTACGGATGGCAAAAAAGTTATAACAGGCTCAGAACGAATGAAACAGA
>CANJJP010000213.1 GCA_947474485.1 Bacteroidota bacterium
AAAAAAGCGAATGAAATTCGTCAATCGGGTGCTTTACCAAAACCGGTAGGAACAGGGTTTGGTATGGATTTCGGATTAAACGTTATGATTAAGAATAAACTGAAGATTGGCGCTTCTTATATCAACGCTGGTTCCATTAAATGGAATGGTAATTTATACAGTGTAAAAGACACGGTTTTATTTTCTACAACAAATGTTGGTTTACAAAACTATAATGTGTTTGGACAATTAAAAGATTTATTCGGCAAAGAGGGTTTATTAAAAATGGAAGGCGAACAAGAAAAAATTGTTAAACTACCTGGTGTATTTAGAACTGGGGCAAGTTTGGTAATTGGTAAAGTTGCCGAAATTGGCATCGACTGTATATTTCCAATGTCTGACGTGCCAGGCAAATTAAACAAACCTTTAATTGGTTTTGGTGGAGATCTATATCCTGTAAAATGGTTAAAACTACAAGCTGGATTTATAACAGGCGGTAATTATGATTTCTCTGTTCCTTTAGGAATTATATTTATTGCGAAAGGAGGAACTTACGAGTGCGGTATTGCATCACGTGATGCGGTTACTTTCTTTACTCAAAACGGGCCAACGCTTTCGTTGAGTACTGGGTTTATGAGATTTAGGTTTTAGTGATAGAAAGAATAAAAAAAGGTAGCTATTAAACTACCTTTTCTTGCTTCCAAATAATCTTCAATTTGATCATCGGATAAAACTGTTGGTAAGCATTTGTAATGTAAACTAATTTTCGCAAGATGCCCTTGCGTAGTTCTTTTATGTGCTTGTACTACGACGCTGAGTGTTCATCCTACGTTCTAGTCTTCTAAACATTTCTTCAAAGCCCTGCACTTCTGCGCATGCTTTGCTTACCAATGTAACTACATCGGTATTCTGTATATTATTGTTTTCCATTAAGGAAATTACAATAACTTATGTTATATTTGATAGGTGAAAAATAGCTCCACGCTTGCGTGGTATAGTACAACAACAATTTTGCGCAACGCGAGGTTTTGTGGTTTTAAAAGTCATCAAGTTACTTGGAGATTTGAGTTTCATTTGATAATTTTACACTCTGAAACCCGCGCAGCGCATAGCCGCGTTATAGGTCATTGTAGAAACGACACATAGCAGACAGACACGAGAACCGACATATATTTATTTTGACAGTTAGTAATTAAAAAATCTTATCTTTCAAAATAAAAGTGGAGGCCAGCGACCACTTTAAAAACGGGGCGACACCGAAAAGCCATACGAGTAGGAAAATAAAAATTATTATTATGAAAAATGTCTCATTAATTTGCTTTGTAATTGCTCTAATTTCACTTTCTTCATGTAAAAAGGATTATACCTGTACATGCGAGAAAAAAGTTACTGCTACAGGAGCGGCACTTCCAACAACAGCAATTACAATAAATGGTACTAAGAAACAAGCGGAGGAAAGATGTCCTGCTAATGGTAGTGGTGTGCCAGCCGGAGAAACATGGACTTGTAACTTGAAATAAGGCTTTGCGGAGTAAAGACGATAGTCATTTTGAGGTGGTGTCTGGTGGGAACACCTGGCATCACTTTAAAATGTTTTGAACAGACAGCCAGCAGCTTTTCTTCCGACAAATTTTTTCTCGCGAACAAATGCGCAGCTGACAGCGAACAACAACGAAAGAAAAAAACAACGAACCGCTAATAGCTAAGGCATCGTTGCCTTGCAGAGCAAGCAAGATGAAGCCTATGTTGCACGGAACCATTCTACAGTAATGTAAAACTATTGGGATTGCGTTGTGGTTTTACTAACGCATTTTTATTTCTGAAGCAATTGCGATTTGGATTCACAATTATTTTTGTTTCCCTTTTTATTCTATTTGATTGCAAGCACTTTTGAATGAGTTGATTTTATTCTCATTTTTTAGATAGAGGCAATGCAATTTCAGTACGCAAAAATGCAGTTTTTTTAAATTGATTTTAATATATTTAATTGTTGTTTTGCTATTTCTCTCCATTGGGCAGGAGGTCCGGGTAAATTAAAATTAAGTAATTGTACCATCGTTTCTTTTTTACAACAAAGGCATTGTGCTCCTTTTAAAACTAAACCTTCCAAATAATCTTCAATTTGATCATCGGATAAAACTCTTGGTAAGCATTTGTAATGTAAACTAATTTGTGCAAGATGCCTTGCCTAGTTCTTTTGTTTGCTTTTACTACGACGCTGAGTGTTCATAATGCGCTCTAGTCTTCTAAACATGTCTTCAAAGCCCTGCACTTCTGCAAGCACATCAAACCTTAAGGCAAGGCCTCCACAATACAAATCTTAAGCCTGGGCAGTTGGGCCGCCAAAGTGAAGCGGCAACGCATTTGCGTCGATATCTTTTATTTTACCGTTGATTTGCTCAAACTTTTGAAGATTATCACCTAAAGCATGTAATAAACGTTTTGCGTGTTGTGGAGTTAACACAATACGAGATTTTACTCTTGCTTTGGGTACACCTGGCATTACTTTAATAAAATCAATTACAAACTCTGATTGAGAGTGAGTAATGATTGCTAAATTGCTATAAATTCCTTCTGCAATTTCTTCAGAAAGTTCAATATTTAATTGTCCGTTTTGGTTTTGCTCTTCCATGATAATTTGTTTGAGTCAAAAGTAATGATTTTGGCTTCCATTTCCTAACAATTGAACGTTTATAACTATGCCCCGCTGCCACAAATACTGGCAAGTACTAATGTAAATTTGTGAGGATATATTAACCCCAATGGCAGAAGTAAAAAAGAATAAACTTAAAATACCGGAATCCTCATCAAAAAATGAGATTGAAGAACCTGTATTGAAGTCTGCTCCTAAGGATAAAAAGGTGGCATCCACCCTTCGTCAAGCTCAGGGTGACTCTGCCACTGCATCAAAGAAAAAGGAAAAAACAATTGAGGATAACACACCAAAAATTTCGTTAAAGGAACGCGTCGCAAAATTTGTTTCGTTTTACCAAAACGAACGTACACAAAAAATACTTGGATTACTTTTAATATTAACTGCTGCCTACTTAGCTATTGCATTTGCATCCTTTGTTGTTACTTGGAAAGAAGACCAAGACAAAGTACTAGGGCCTGCAGCCGAACTATTTTCGAACGAAACAAAAGTGCGCAACTGGTTAGGAAAAATAGGTGCATTGGTTTCGCACTTGTTTATGTTTAAATTGTTTGGTATGAGTTCTTTTTTACTAGTTCCTGTGTTTTTTATGGCGGGTTTAAAACGCATCATCTCTAAAGATTTTTCATTCTTCCGTAAATTTAATTACTCTGTTTTATTTTTCTTATTCTGGACATCCTTATCACTTGGTTATGTATTTAGCGAGTCCTTACTATTCATGGGTGGCGGAATGGGATACGTGCTTAACCAAAAACTACAAGGTGTTGTTGGCTCCATAGGAACCTTGGCATTATTAGTTGTTGGGCTGTTAGGATATTTAGTAATCGCATTCAACTTTTCCTTCGAACGTAAAAAAGATATAGTTGAAGAGGAAGAAGAAATAATTGAAGAAGAAGCTACACCTGCAATTCCATTAAGCAAATCAAAATTAGTAGAAAGCGATGAATTAAATTTAAGCCCGGAAGAAGAAGCTGAACTATTGAATTTACAGCTCATTGACCAAGAAGAAAAGAAAATTGAAGAAGAAGAAATTATTGAAGAACCAATAAGCAATACTGAAGAAATTCCATTAGACATTAACACTCCACCCACAGAAGAAAAAAAAACTTCTGAAATTGACTTCGTAGTAGAAGCTCCTAAAAAGGAAGAAACATATGAAGACACAGAGCCTGAACAAAAGGCACAGCAATTAGTTGAGAAGTTTGGTGAGTTTGACCCAACATTGGATTTAGGTTCGTATCAATTCCCTACATTAGATTTATTACCCAATTTAGGCAACAACGAAACCAAAGTAAATCAAGATGAATTAAACGGAAACAAAAACCGTATCATCGACACTTTAAAAAATTACGGAATCGAAATTGCAAGTATCAAAGCAACGGTTGGGCCAACGGTTACCTTATACGAAATTGTTCCTGCAGCTGGCGTTCGTATTTCTAAAATAAAAAATCTTGAAGATGATATCGCACTAAGTCTTGCAGCTCTAGGCATTCGTATCATTGCTCCTATTCCTGGAAAAGGAACAATTGGTATAGAGGTTCCAAATCAAAATCCTGAAATGGTTCCTATGCGCAATATTCTTGCATCAGCAGCATTTCAAAACACAACATTTGATTTACCAATTGCATTAGGAAAAACAATTAGCAACGAAACCTTTATTGCCGATTTAGCAAAAATGCCACATTTATTAATGGCAGGTGCAACGGGGCAAGGTAAATCAGTTGGGTTAAATGCAGTATTGGTTTCATTACTTTACAAAAAACATCCTGCACAAATTAAATTTGTATTGGTTGACCCTAAAAAAGTAGAGCTTACTTTATTTAATAAAATCGAGCGTCACTTCTTGGCAAAATTACCAAACTCTGAAGACGCTATCATTACTGATAATACAAAGGTAATTCACACATTAAATTCGCTTTGTATTG